>JAVEDB010000083.1 GCA_030841185.1 Actinomycetota bacterium | reverse complement strand
CCGAGGGTGCAGCAGCCCACGTCGGGCGGCTGGTCGTTGTAGATCCCCTGGCAGCCGTTGCCGAAGATGCACGTCCAGTAGGACGTCAGCCAGGTCAGGTCGCAGCGGAACGACTGGTCCTCGTCGGCGGGGTCGTCGAACTCCACCCACGCACGCGGGAAGTCAAGGGATACCTCGGGCACGCAGGCAGCCTACGTCGTTCGGCCGCACCGAACAGGGCGAGGCGCGCGCGGCGTCGGTCTGCTTTCCCGTACGTTCGCTCGTACGCCGGGTGCCACCGCCGTCCGGCAGTCCGCAGGAGGCGAAGCAGACCGTGCGACTCGGTGTCCTGGACGTCGGGTCCAACACCGTGCACCTGCTCGTCGTCGACGCCCACCCGGGCGCCCGGCCCTGGCCGGCCTACTCCCACAAGCTCGAGCTGCGGCTCTCCGAGCACCTCACTGCTGACGGTCGCATCGACGACGACGGAGCCGACGCTCTTGTCGCGTTCGTCGCCGAGGCACTCCAGGTCGCCGAGGACCAGGGCACCGAGGACCTGCTGGCGTTCGCCACCTCGGCGATCCGGGAGGCCGCCAACGGGGAGGAGGTGCTGGCCCGGGTCTGCACCGAGACCGGAGCCGACCTGCAGGTCCTGCCGGGCGAGGCGGAGGCCCGGTTCACCTTCCTGGCGGCGCGCCGGTGGTTCGGTTGGTCCTCGGGCCGGCTGTTCGTGGCCGACATCGGCGGCGGCTCGCTGGAGACCGCGTCGGGCACCGACGAGGAGCCCGACGTCCTGTCGTCGCTGCCGCTCGGTGCCGGTCGGCTGACCCGCGACTTCCTGCCCGATGACCCGCCGGGCCGCCGCGCCCTCGACGAGCTGACCGAGCACGTCCGGGCGGAGCTCGAGGCCGCTGCCGGCGCGTTCCGCAAAGCCGGCGCCGCCGACGTCGCGGTCGCCACGTCCAAGACACTGCGTCAGCTGGCGCGGATGGCGGGCTCCGCGCCCTCGTCGGACGGGCCCTATGTCACCCGCTGGCTCAAGCGGGCGGACCTCGCGTCCTGGGTGCCGTTGCTCGCCCAGATGAGCAACGAGGAACGGGCCAACCTGCCCGGTGTGTCGGCGGGCCGCGCGCCCCAGCTGCTGGCGGGCGCGGTCGTCGCGCTGACGCTGCTGGAGGTCCACGACCTGGAACGGCTGAAGATCTGCCCGTGGGCGCTGCGCGAGGGCATCATCCTGCGCCGACTCGACTGGATGTCGGGCAGCTAGTCGGTCGCCGCGCCAACCGGCTTGCCGGAAAGGCGCGCGGCGCGGCGCCGCAGTTAGTCTCGTGCCGTGGCGGGAGTGGTACGGGTGCCGAGCGCCAAGGTCGCGTTGTCGACGGCGTCCTGCTATCCCGAGTCGTGCACGACGGCCTTCGAGATCGCCGCCGACCTGGGCTTCGACGGCATCGAGGTGATGGTGTGGACCGACCCGGTGAGCCAGGACCCCGACGCGCTGCGTGTCCTCTCTGACCGGTTCGCCGTTCCCATCCTCGCGATCCACGCGCCCTGCCTGCTGCTCACCCAACGGGTCTGGAGCGCCGACCCCTGGACCAAGCTGGTGCGCGCGCAGGACGCGGCCGAGCGGGTCGGCGCCGCCACCGTGGTGGTGCATCCGCCGTTCCTCTGGCAGCGCGAGTACGCCCGCGGTTTCGAAGAGGGTCTCGCGCGGATGCAGAACGAGACCGATGTGGTGTTCGCCGTCGAGAACATGTTCCCGTGGCGGGCCGGCGGCCGCGAGATAACGGCGTACCTCCCGCACTGGGACCCGGTGGACCAGGACTACCCCGCGGTGACCCTCGACCTGTCCCATACCGCTGTGTCCGGCGCCGACGCGCTCGCCGACCTGACCGTCCTCGGCGACCGGCTGGCCCACGTGCACCTCGCCGACGGCATCGGGACGAACAAGGACGAGCACCTCGTCCCCGGGCGCGGGACGCAGCCCTGCGTCGCGGTGCTCGAGCACCTGGCCGCGACGGGCTTCCAGCGCACGGTGGTGCTCGAGGTCAACACCCGCCGCGCGGTCAACCGCGATCAGCGCGAGGCCGACCTCGCGGAGGGGCTGGCGTTCGCCCGGCTCAACCTCGCGTCGCCGGCAGCGGCGGTCCGGCCGGGCGACGAGACCCCATGACACGTACGACGTTCGACCACGTGGCCGCGGCGTACGACGCTGCCCGACCCGACTACCCGGGTCCGTTGTTCGACGCGATCGAGTCGGCGCTCGGCCAGCCGCTGCTCCGTGCGGAGGTGGCCGATGTCGGCGCCGGGACGGGCATCGCCAGCCGCGCGCTCGCCGGTCGTGGTGCGCAGGTCGTGGCTGTCGACCCCGGGCCGGGCGTCCTCAGCCTGCTGCGGTCCCGGTCGACGTCGCGCATCCGTCCCGTCGTGGGTGACGGCAACGCCCTCCCGCTGCGGTCGGGCACCTTCGACCTCGTCACTTATGCCCAGTCCTGGCACTGGACGGACCCGGCGAGCTCGGCGCCCGAGGCCGCGCGGGTGCTGCACGACCGCGGGGTGCTCGCGGTGTGGTGGAACCTGCTGAAGACCGATGACGCGCCGTGGTGGCGCGCCTACGTGGCCGCGGCCGAATCGGCGAACAGCGGCTACGACCACAACGAGGCCGACATCGACTGGGGCGCCGGCATCGACACCGCCGGCTGCTTCGCCTGGGTACGCCGAGTCGAGGTGCCGTGGACACGGACCGTCGACGTGGACGTCCTGGTCACCGACTACAGCAGCCACTCCTATGTCGCAGGGTTGGAGGAGCCTGCTCGCGCCGAGCTGCTCGAGCTGCTGCGTTCCGGGTTGGCCGCCGCGTTCCCGAGCGGCGTCGCCGTGCTGCCCTACGTGACCCGGCTGTGGGTGGCGCGCCGATGACTGCGGCGGCCCCAGCCATCGCCGTCGACCGGCTCAGCGTGGTCCGTGGTGGCCACCGGGTGCTGGACGACCTGACCTTCACGGTCCCCAGAGGTTCGCTGACCGGGCTGCTCGGCCCGAGCGGCTGCGGCAAGTCGACGCTGATGCGGGCCATCGTCGGCGTACAGATCGTCGAGTCGGGAACCGTCGAGGTGCTCGGCGAGCCCGCCGGCAGTGCGCCGCTGCGGCCGCGCGTCGCCTACGTCACGCAGGCGCCGTCGGTCTACGCGGACCTGCGGGTGGTCGAGAACCTCCGCTACTTCGCAGCCGTCCTGGGCGCGCCGCCGTCGGATGTCGAGCGGGTGCTCGAGGAGGTCGGGCTGACCGCGCACGCCGATGCGGTCACCGGAGAGCTCTCCGGCGGCCAGCGCGCCCGGGTGTCGCTCGCCACGGCGCTGCTCGGCGCCCCCGAGGTGCTCGTCCTCGACGAGCCCACGGTCGGGCTGGACCCGGTGCTTCGCCGCGACCTGTGGGCCCTGTTCAACCGGCTCGCCGCGGGTGGCGCGACGCTGCTCGTCAGCAGCCACGTCATGGACGAGGCGCGCCGCTGCGAACGCCTGCTGCTCATGCGCGAGGGGCGCCTGCTGGCGGACGAGACTCCCGCCGAGCTGCTGGCGCGGACCAAGCGCGCCGACATCGAGGACGCGTTTCTCGCGCTCATCGAGGACTCGAAGGTGCCGGCATGAGCGCCCGGGCGACGCTCGCGACGGCGGCCCGCGTGCTGACCCAGCTCCGGCACGACCACCGGACCCTGGCGCTGCTGCTCGTCGTCCCCTGCGTGCTGATGAGCCTGCTCGCCTGGGTCTTCGAGGGGACGCCGACCTTCGACCACGTCGGTGCGCCGCTGCTCGGTGTCTTCCCGTTCGTCGTGATGTTCCTGGTGACGTCGGTGGCGACGTTGCGGGAACGCACGTCCGGGACCCTCGAGCGGCTGCTGACGATGCCGATCGGGAAGCTGGACTTCCTGCTCGGTTACGCCCTCGCGTTCGGGGCGCTCGCGGTGCTGCAAGCTGCCCTCGCCACCGGGCTGGCGCTGTTCGTCCTCGGTCTCGACGTGGCCGGGCCGAGCTGGCTGCTGCTCGTCGTCGCGGTGCTCGACGCCCTGCTCGGCCTCGCTCTGGGCCTGTTCGTCAGCGCCTTCGCCCGCACCGAGTTCCAGGCGGTGCAGTTCCTGCCGGCCGTGGTGCTGCCGCAGTTCCTGCTGTGCGGCCTGCTGGTGCCGCGCGACGGGCTGACCACTGTCCTGCACGTCGTCTCCGACGTGCTGCCGCTGTCCTACGCAGTCGACGCCATGACCGCGGTGACGACGACTGCCGAGGTCGGGTCCACCGTGTGGGTCGACCTCGGCGTCGTCGCCGGGTGCATCCTGCTGGCCCTCTCGCTCGGCGCCGCGACGCTGCGGCGACGGACCAGCTGACCGGACTAGTGGTAGCGCCGCCGCGCGCTGGCGAAGTCGTCGCTGCCCCGTACAGAGGCGGTCTCCAGCTCGCGGTCACGCAGGTCGATCGTGTCGCCTCGGTCCCGCCGGCCGTCGGGCCGGGAGCCGCGCTCCTCGTCGGCGTCCTGCGCGGTGAGCGGCGTCGCGATGTCCTCGAGTGACCGCTGCTCCGCGTTCACGCCGAGCACCAGCTCCACCAGGCCCGCGGCGATCATCAAACCGGCCCCGAGGTAGTAGCCGAACGCCACCTGGTCCTTGCCCTGCTCGACGTACTTGCCGAACAGGATCGGGCCGATGATCCCGCCGAGACCGGTGCCCACGGCATAGAAGAACGCGATCGCCATCGCGCGCGTCTCCATCGGGAAGATCTCGCTCACGGTCAGGTACGCCGCGCTCGCGCCGGCCGATGCGAAGAAGAACACGAGACACCACATCAGCGTCAGCGTCGTCCCGTTCAGGGTTCCGTTGGCGAACAGCACGCCGGTGAGGATGAGGAGCAGACCCGACACGACGTACGTCATGGTGATCATGACCCGTCGCCCGATCGTGTCGAACAGCTTCCCGAGCAGCAGCGGGCCGAGGAAGTTGCCGATGGCCAGCGGGACGATGTACCACCCCACCTGTCCCGCGGGGACCTTGAGCATCTTGCCCAGGACCAGCCCGAAGGTAAAGAACACGGCGTTGTAGAGGAAGGCCTGCCCGACGAACAGCGCAAGCCCGAGGATCGACCGCTTCGGGTACATCGTCACCATCGTGCGGGCGATCGTGCCGAACCCGATGCTCTTGCGCTGGCGGACGGTGATGTCCTGGTCGACCGGACGCAGCCGCTCGTCGGTGGAGTCCTCGACCTGGCTCTCGATGTCCTGCACCACCTCTTCGGCCTGGTCCTCACGGCCGTGGATGAACATCCAGCGCGGGCTCTCGGGGACGTTGCGCCGGACAAGCAGGATGACCAGCCCGAAGATCGCGCCGAGGCCGAAGGCCAGCCGCCAGCCGAAGTCCTTGGCGAAGATCGACTCGTTGAGCAGCAGGACGGACAGTGCGCCGCCAGCGGCGGTCCCCAGCCAGAACGACCCGTTGATGATGAGGTCGACGCGGCCGCGAACCCTGGCCGGGATCAGCTCGTCGATCGCGGAGTTGATCGCGGCGTACTCGCCGCCGATGCCGGCACCGGTGACGAACCGGCAGGCGTAGAAGTACATGGGGTTCTTCGAGAAGGCGGTGGCGACCGTTCCGATCAGGTAGACGACCAGGGTGATGATGAACAGCTTCTTGCGGCCCATCCGGTCCGCGAGATAGCCGAAGAACAGCGCACCGAGGCAGGCGCCGGCCACGTAGACGGCGGCCGCGATGCCGATCCCGCCCGGCGTGATGGCCAGGCCGCTGCCCTTCTCCGTGAGGCGGTCGCTGATCGAGCCGACGATCGTCACCTCGAGACCGTCGAGGATCCACACGGTGCCGAGGCCGATGACGACCAGCCAGTGCCAGCGGGACCAGGGCAACCGGTCCATGCGGGCGGGGATGTCGGTGGTGATCTTTCCGGTCTCTACACCGCTCATGGCGGCCTCCCTCGTGTGTAGGCCAGACGACTGCGCCATGAATTCCCAGAGATCAATTGCCGAAACATCCAGTGAACGGGGCCCGAATCGGTCTCTCGCGGCGGCGGCTAGCCTGAGCCGTCGGGACGCCTCGGTCCCGCGGCCAAGGAGGTCCATCGGTGCTGCGGCGAGTGCTGCTGTCGTTGTCGCGCAGCGGACGAGTCCGTCATCTCGTCGAGACGGCTCCGGTCTCGCGGGGCGTGGTCGCTCGTTTCGTCGCCGGCACCCGTGAGCAGGATGCGGTCGCCGTCTCGCGGCGGCTCGTCGACTCCGGACGGCTCGTCTCGCTCGACCGGCTCGGTGAGGACACCGTTGAGCGGTCCCAGGCGGAGGCGACGCGCGACGCGTACGTCTCGCTGCTGGACATGCTCGCCCGCGACGGCCTGACCGCCGGTGCGGAAGTGTCGGTCAAGCTCTCCGCGGTGGGCCAGGCGCTGCCCGGTGACGGCGAGAAAATCGCGTTGGACAACGCGTTCACCATCTGCGAGGCAGCCCGCGCCGCGGGCACGACCGTAACCCTCGACATGGAGGACCACACGACGACGGACTCCACTCTCGGGATCCTGGCCGACCTGCGCCGCGACTTTCCCGACGTCGGTGCCGTCGTGCAGGCCTACCTGCACCGCACCGAGTCCGACTGCCGGGCGCTCGCGACCGAGGGCTCGCGCGTCCGGCTCTGCAAGGGCGCCTACAAGGAGCCTGCGTCGGTGGCCTTCCAGACCCGCGCCGAGGTGGACCAGTCGTATGTGCGTTGCCTCAAGGTCCTGATGGCCGGCCCCGGGTACCCGATGGTCGCCACCCACGACCCCCGGCTGATCGCCATCACTGACGAGCTGGTCCGGCGCAACGGCCGGGAGCGGGGCAGCTACGAGTACCAGATGCTCTACGGCATCCGCCCGCACGAGCAGGAGCGGCTGGCTGCGCGCGGAGAGAAGATGCGCGTCTACGTTCCCTACGGGGACGAGTGGTACGGCTACCTGGTACGCCGGATGGCGGAGCGCCCGGCAAATCTGGTGTTCTTCCTCCGGTCCGTCGCGACGAAGGGGTAGGGCCATGGAGCGGGTCGCGGTTCTCGGCACCGGGAAGATGGGCGAAGCGCTGCTCTCGGGCATGTTGCGGGCGGGGCGGCGTCCCGCCGACGTCCTCGTCACCGCTCGCCGCACCGACCGCGCCGAGCTGCTGCGCGAGCGTTACGGCGTGCAGGTCGTGGCCACCGAGGAGGCGGCGAAGGCAGCCGACACGGTGATCCTCGCGGTGAAGCCGCAGGACATGGCTGCGCTGCTGGACGAGCTCGGCCCGCACCTCCCGGCCGACCGGTTGGTGGTCTCGGTCGCGGCGGGCATCCCGACCCAGTTCATCGAGCGACGGCTGGTGCAGGACGTCCCGGTGGTGCGGGTCATGTCGAACACCCCGGTCCTTGTGGACGAGGCGATGAGCGCCATGAGCGCCGGGGCGCACGCGGGGGAGGAGCACCTGCGCCGCACCGAGGAGATATTCGCCCCGGTCGGGAAGACGATAAGGGTCCCGGAGTCCCAGCAGGACGCGGTCACGGCGCTGTCCGGCAGCGGTCCGGCGTACTTCTTCTTCCTCGTCGAGGCGATGATCGACGCCGGCATCCTGCTGGGCCTGCCGCGCGCCGTCGCGCACGACCTCATCGTGCAGACCGCGATCGGGGCCGCGGTGATGCTCCGGGACACCGGCGAGCACCCGGTGACCCTGCGCGAGGCCGTCACCTCGCCCGCGGGCACGACCATCAACGCGATCCGGGAGCTGGAGAACCACGGTGTCCGCGCTGCCATGCTGGCCGCCCTCGAGGCCGCCCGGGACCGTGGCCGCGAGCTGGCGGGCGGCGAGTGAACGGACGGCTCGCGATGACCGACGACAGCAGCACCGTCGTCGTGCGCTTGCTGACCCCGGCCGACTGGGAGCTGCTGCGAGACCTCCGGCTGCAGGCGCTGGCCGACGCCCCGGAGGCCTTCGCGTCCAACCTGGAGCGCGAGCAGGCATTCGGCGAGCAGGACTGGCGCCGCCGCCTGTCGCCGGGGAGCGCGAACGTTGTTGCCTGGGTGGGCGACGTCCCGGTCGGCATCGCGGGCTGCTTCCTGCACGACGGCGTGCACGAGCTGGTGTCGATGTGGGTGCATCCCTCCGCCCGAGGCGGCGGGGCCGCGGCGCTGCTGATCGACGCGATCCGGTCATGGGTCGCCGATCGTGGCGGGGACCGGCTGGTCCTCTGGGTGGTCGAGGGGAACGACCGGGCCGAGCGCGCCTACCGCCGGGTGGGCTTCGAGCCGACCGGCGTCGAGCAGCCGGTGCCCGGCCGGCCGAGTGACATCGAGCGGGAGTTCGCGCTCGACCTGCCGCGGGGGGGTCCGGCATGAGCCGCTCGCTGACCCTGCCCTGGGACGAGCGACTCATCGGCTACGACTTCGGCCCCGAGCATCCCCTCAACCCGGTGCGGGTGGACCTGACGATGCGGCTCGCGCGGGCCCTCGGCCTGTTCGACGGCCCCGGCGTCTCGGTGACCAAGCAGGTGGAGCCGGCCGACGACGCGCTGCTGGAGCTGGTGCACGAGCCGGACTACATCGCAGCGGTACGCCGGGTCAGTGCTGACCCTCGACGGCCGGAGCTTGACCGTGGCCTGGGCAGCCCGGACAACCCGGCGTTCGCGGGGATGCACGACGTGGCTGCGCTCGTCGCGGGCGCCAGTGTCGCAGCCGCGCGCGCCGTGTGGTCCGGTGCGGCCGAGCACGCCGTGAGCATCGCCGGGGGACTGCACCACGCGATGCCGGGCGCGGCCAGCGGGTTCTGCATCTACAACGACCCGGCGATCGCCATCGCATGGCTGCTCGCGCAGGGCGCGCAGCGGGTCGCTTACGTCGATGTCGACGTGCACCACGGCGACGGTGTCGAGCGGGTCTTCTGGGACGACCCTCGGGTCCTCACGATCTCGATCCACGAGAGCGGGCAGTTCCTGTTCCCCGGGACCGGCTTCCCCGAGCAGGCCGGGGGCTCGGGCGCGGACGGCTATGCGGTCAACATCGCCCTGCCGCCGGGCACCACTGACGGGCCGTGGCTGCGCGCCTTCCATGCCGTCGTGCCGCCGCTGATCGAGGAGTTCCGTCCCGACGTGCTCGTCAGCCAGCACGGCTGCGACAGCCACATCGTCGACCCGCTCGCCCATCTGGCGCTGACCGTCGACGCGCAGCGCTCGTCGTACCGCGCGATCCATACGCTCGCCCACCGGCACGC
>JAVEDB010000063.1 GCA_030841185.1 Actinomycetota bacterium | reverse complement strand
TGGCGAATACAAGTTCGAGGGCCGGCCTGTCCACGTAACCAATCCGAAGCAGGCCAATGCCCTCGGCATCGAGGTCGTCTACCAGGACCTCGCCCTCTGCGACAACCTCGACATCGTGCAGAACCTGTATCTCGGTCGGGAGGCCTTGGTCTCGGGCTTGCTGGACGAGATCACCATGGAGGAGAACGCGTCGGAGACGCTGGCCGGACTCTCGGTGCGCACCGTCAAGTCGGTGCGCCAGAAGGTCGCCAGCCTGTCCGGCGGCCAACGCCAGACCGTCGCCATCGCCCGTGCAGTGCTGTGGAACTCCAAGCTCGTCATCCTCGACGAGCCAACGGCCGCCCTCGGGGTCGCCCAGACCGAGCAGGTCCTGCGCCTGGTCCGGCGGCTGGCGGACCGCGGGCTGGCCGTCATCCTCATCAGCCACAACATGAACGACGTGCTCGCGGTCGCCGACGACATCGCCGTCCTCTACCTCGGCCGGATGACAGCCCAGGTCCACACGAAGGACGTGACGCACAACCAGGTCGTGACTCTCATCACTGGGGGTGCACTGGTGGAGAAGGACGGTCACGTGGACGTCGAGGAAGCCCACGAGGATCCGATCGACGACGATGCACCGCCGCCCGGTACAGGAGCACGATCGTGAGCCAGGTCCAGACCGACGACGAGGTCACCCCGACGGTCGAAGCACCCATCGCGACCCTCGGCAGCGCCGCCCGCGAATACATCAATCGAGTCCGCGGCGGCGACGTCGGACCGCTGCCCGCGGTCCTGGGCCTCGTCGTCCTGCTGGTCGTGTTCTCCACACTGCGCCCGGACACGTTCACCAACTCCTTCAACTTCGCCAACCTGCTCATCCAGAGCGCACCCGTCATCGTGATCGCGATGGGGTTGGTCTTCGTCCTGCTCATCGGCGAGATAGACCTCTCTGCCGGGTTCACCGCGGGGGTGGCCGGGGCCACGCTCGGCATCGCCGCGACCCGGCACGGCTGGCCGTGGTGGGTCGGCGTCCTCGCCTGCCTGCTGTGCGGCGCCATCATCGGCCTGGTGATCGGGCTGCTGGTCTCCCGGGTCGGGATCCCGTCCTTCGTCGTGACCCTCGCGGCCTTCCTCGCCCTGCAGGGCATCCTGCTGCAGATCATCGGCGAGGGCGGCACGATCCGCATCCAGAGCGACACCGTGCTCGCGATCATGGCCAAGAACCTGCCGGTGTGGCTGGGCTGGGCGCTCTTCGTCGCCGTAGTCGGCGCCTACGCGGCCGTGTCGTTCCGGCAGCTCACCAACCGCCGGAAGCGGGGGCTCGTCGCCCAACCCCCCGCGGTATGGCTCGCCAAGATCGTCGCCCTTGCCGTGCTGCTGGGGCTCTGCACCTACTACCTGAGCGGCGAGCGCAGCCGCAACCCGTCGCTCAGCTCGATCAAGGGCGTCCCCATCGTGATCCCGGTAGTTCTCGTCCTGCTCATCCTGCTGAGCCTGCTCCTCACGAAGACACCGTTCGGTCGCCACGTCTACGCCGTCGGCGGCAACGCCGAGGCCGCCCGCCGGGCCGGCATCAACGTGCCGCGGATCCGGCTGCTCTGCTTCATCCTGTGCTCGACCATCGCCGCGATCGCGGGCGTGCTGCTCGCCAGCCGCGTCAACTCGGTGACTCCCTCGACCGGCGGCGGCGAGACGCTGCTGTACGCCGTGGGGGCAGCCGTCATCGGCGGCACCAGCCTCTTCGGCGGAAAGGGCCGCCCGGTCGACGCCATCATCGGCGGTCTCGTCGTCGCAGTCGTGGACAACGGAATGGGCCTGCTGAACAAGCCGGCCTCGGTCGTCTACATGGTCACCGGCCTGGTCCTGCTGCTCGCTGCCGGTGTGGACGCGCTCTCCCGGCGTCGGGCTGCGGCCTCGGGGCGGGCGTAGCAGCCCCACATGACCGTCCTCGCTCGAGGCTCCCGTGGGACACGGTCCGAGGACGTCCGGCGGGGGAACCTCTCCACCCTCCTTACCTACGTCCACGTCCATGGGGCGACGCCGCGTAGCACGCTCACGTCTGCCCTCGGCCTGAACCGCAGCACGATCGGCGGCCTCACGGGCGAGCTCGTGGCGGCCGGGCTGGTCTGCGAGGAGCCGGGACGGTCCTACCCCACCGACGACGGTACGGCCAGGAGTGGCGGTCGTCCGTCGTACGTCGTGACACCCGAGACCGAACGGGTGCAGGTGCTCGCGGTCGATGTCGGCGTGACCCACTTGACCGTCGCCCGCATCGGCCTGGGCGGCGTCGTGCTGGCGCGACGGGACCGGGTCTACCGTCGCGGCGCGCGACGACCCGGCGACGTGACGACCGCCATCGCCAAGATCGGCACCGAGCTGATCGGCGAGGTCTCCGGCGACGCCGTCGTGCTCGGTGTCGGCGTCGCCGTGCCGGGCATGGTGCGCCGCGGCGACGGGCTGGTGCGGCAGGCACCGAACCTCGGGTGGCGCGATGCCCCCGTCGGGGCGGTGCTGGCCGAGAAGCTGGGCCTGCACGTGTCGGTCGGCAACGACGCCGACCTCGGCATCCGGGCCGAGCACGTGCGGGGTGCGGCCGCGGGCGTGCTCGACGCCATCTACCTGTCCGGGCACTCCGGTGTCGGCGCGGGGATCATCGGCAGCGGCACCCCCCTCGGCGGCCGGACGGGTTATGCCGGCGAGGTCGGGCACACGGTCGTCAACCCGGGCGGGCTGCCGTGCCACTGCGGGTCGCGCGGCTGCTGGGAGACCGAGTGCGGCGAGGAGCGGTTGTTCGAGCTCGCCGGGCGCCCTGTCGGCGGTGGACTCACCGGCGTCCAGGAGGTGGTCGCGGCCGCTGCGGCGGGCGACCGGGTCGCCCGCGCTGCCCTCGAGCACGTCGCCGTGTGGCTGGGGCGGGGCACCGCCAACATCGTCAACGCGCTGAACCCCGAGGTCGTCATCCTCGGCGGCGCGCTCGAAGAGGTGTTCATGGCAGCGGGCGACACCGTCCGCGCCGAGTTCGAGCTCTCGGCACTCGCCGCGCCGCTCGACCAGGTCTGCATCGTCACCCCGCACCTCGGCCGCGACTCCACGCTGGTCGGCGCCTCGGAGCTGGCCTTCGACGCGCTGCTCTCCGACCCACTGCTCGAGCTGTCCCGACGAACAGCTTCCTGACGACCACTCGACGAAGGGCGACCATCATGAGCGACCTGCGACCCACCCCGGACGACAAGTTCACCTTCGGCCTCTGGACCGTCGGCTGGCAGGCCCGCGACCCCTTCGGCGACGCGACCCGCCCGCCCATCGACCCGGTCGAGACCGTGCACCGGCTGGCAGACATGGGTGCCTACGGCGTCACGTTCCACGACGACGACCTGATCCCGTTCGGCAGTGAGGACACCGCCCGCGACGAGCACATCAAGCGCTTCCGGGCCGCGCTGGACGAGACCGGGCTGGTCGTCCCGATGGTCACGACCAACCTGTTCACCCATCCGATCTTCAAGGACGGCGGGTTCACCAGCAACGACCGGGCGATCCGCCGGTATGCGCTGCGCAAGGTGATGCGCAACATCGACCTCGCCGCCGAGCTGGGCGCCTCGACGTACGTCTTCTGGGGTGGCCGCGAAGGAGCGGAGACCGACGCGGCCAAGGACGTGCGGGCCGCCCTGGACCGCTACCGGGAGGGCATCGACCTGCTCGCGGATTACGTCGTGGACCGTGGCTACGGGTTGCGCTTCGCCTTGGAGCCAAAGCCCAACGAGCCGCGCGGTGACATCCTGCTGCCGACGGTCGGGCATGCCCTGGCCTTCATCGCCCAGCTCGAGCACCGCGAGATGGTCGGCGTCAACCCCGAGGTCGGGCACGAGCAGATGGCGGGACTGAACTTCGTGCACGGCATCTCGCAGGCATTGTGGGCGGGCAAGCTCTTCCACATCGACCTCAACGGTCAGCACGGCCCGAAGTTCGACCAGGACCTCGTATTCGGTCATGGCGATCTGCTGAGCGCCTTCTTCCTGGTGGACCTGCTCGAGAACGGCGGGCCCGGCGGCGGTCCGGCGTACGACGGCCCACGGCACTTCGACTACAAGCCGATGCGCACCGAGGATCTCGACGGTGTCTGGGCCTCCGCCGCCGAGAACATGCGCACCTACCTGCTGCTGAAGCAGCGCGCGGCGGCCTACCGCGCCGACCCGGAGGTCCAGCAGGCGCTGATCACGTCGAAGGTCCCGGAGCTCTCGGTGCCGACGCTCTCCGACGGCGAGACCTACAGCGACCTGCTCGCCGACACCTCGGCGTACGAGTCGTTGGATGTCGAGGCCGTCGCGGCACGCGGATACGCCTTCGGCCGGCTCGACCAGCTCGCGGTGGAGCACGTCATGGGTGCGCGCTGACGATGCCGGCAGCGGCACGGCTCGTCGCGGGGATCGACTCCTCGACGCAGTCGTGCAAGGTCGTCGTCCGCGAGGCTGCCACCGGCGTCCTGGTCCGGCAAGGGCGGGCTCCGCACCCGGACGGCACCGAGGTCGACCCGACGGCCTGGTGGACTGCGCTTCAGGACGCGATCGCGCAGGCAGGCGGCCTGGACGACGTGGCGGCCGTCTCGGTCGGGGGACAGCAGCACGGCATGGTCTGCCTCGACGAGACCGGCGACGTCGTGCGCCCGGCGCTGCTCTGGAACGACACCCGGTCGGCGGCGGCTGCGCACGACCTGGTCGCCGAGCTCGGTGGTGGCCAGGCATGGGCGGACGCCGTCGGGGTCGTGCCGGTCGCGTCGATCACGGTCGCGAAGCTGCGCTGGTTCGCCCAGCACGAGCCCGATCTCGCCGGCCGCGCCGCCGCCGTGTGCCTTCCCCATGACTGGCTGACGTGGCGGCTAGCGGGGGCCGACGGTCTGGACGCGTTGCGCACCGATCGCAGCGACGCGAGCGGGACCGGCTACTGGTCGGCGGCCGCGGCGAGCTACCGGATGGACCTGCTCGAGCGGGCGTTCGGACGCGCGCTGCACGTGCCGGCGGTGCTCGGCCCGCACGAGGTCGCCGGTGCGGCGGGTGGGTCGACGTTGGGGCCGGGCGCCGGTGACAACGCCGCCGCGGCGCTCGGGGTCGGCGCCGGCCTGGGCGACGTGGTCGTCTCCATCGGTACGTCCGGGGTCGTCTGCGCGGTCGCCGCGGTTCCGGCGCGCGACCCGGCCGGCATCGTGGCGGGGTTCGCCGACGCGACGGGCGGCTACCTGCCGTTGGTGTGCACGCTCAACGCCTCGCGGGTGCTGGACGCGACGGCGCGGCTGCTCGGCACCGACCACGACGGGCTGTCCCGGCTGGCCCTGTCCGCGCCCGCCGGTGCGGACGGCCTCGTGCTGGTGCCGTATCTGGAGGGCGAGCGGACGCCGGACCGCCCGGATGCGACCGGGGCGCTGCACGGGCTCACCCTCGAGACGATGACGGCGGCGCACATCGCGCGCGCCGCGGTCGAGGGGTTGCTGTGCGGCCTTGCGGACGGGCTCGATGCGCTGGTCGCGCAGGGGGCGGTGGTGCGGCGGGTCCTGCTCGTCGGCGGCGGTGCGCGTTCCGAGGCGGTACGCCGAGTGGCTCCCGCCGTCCTGGGCTGCCCCGTGCTGGTGCCGGAGCCCGGGGAGTACGTCGCGGACGGCGCCGCCCGGCAGGCCGCGTGGGTGCTCTCCGGGGACGAGCAGCCACCGGAGTGGGAGTTGGCCGGCGCCTCGACGTACGAGGCGGACCCGACTCCGGGGGTGCGGGCGCGCTACGCGGAGGTCCGCGATCTCACCGCGGGGCAGCTCCGCTGATGCGCCGCGCCACCGCGCAGGACGTGCCCACGGTCGTCGACATCCTGGTCAGCGCCTTCTACGAGGACCCCACCTGGGCGTGGGCGTTCCCCGACCCGGATCTGCGAGCCGAGCAGCACCGGCGGGTGTGGACGCTGTTCGTCGAGGGGGCGGTGCGCTACCCCTGGGTGTGGCTGGCCGACAACGACACCGCGGCCGCCGTGTGGCTCCCGCCGGACTCGACGGACATGTCCGAGGAGCAAGAGGCAGCCCTGGAGCCGCTCGTCATCGAACTGGTCGGCGCCGACGCGCCGCGGGTGATGGAGACGTTCGAGGTGTTCGAGAGAGCCCACCCCCGCGACGAGCCGCACTTCTTCCTGAGCCTGCTCGGGACTCGGGCCGAGCACCGAGGTCGCGGGTTGGGGCTTGCGCTGCTCGCCGACAACCTGCGGGAGATCGACCGGCTAGGGATACCGGCCTATCTCGAGGCGAGCAACCCGGCGAACGTCGCGCTCTACGAGCGGTACGGGTTCGCCGTGCGGTCGTCGTTCACGCTGCCCGGCGGACCCGAGGTCGCGACGATGTGGCGAGACGCCCGGCCCGTTGTCTAGCCTGGCCACCATGACCGAGCGGATCACGTCGGACCAGTTCAGCGCCGCCGACGGCGTCGAGGACTGGCGGGTGCGAGACGACGTCGCGTCGGCCAGGTTCCGCACCGGGTCGTTCGCCGTGGGCGTCGCGTTGGTGCAGGCGATCGGCAGCCTGGCCGATGCGGCGAACCATCACCCGGATGTCGACCTGCGCTACCCCGACGTGACGGTGCGGCTGAGCACGCACGAGGTCGGCGGGCTGAGCGAGCGCGACATCGCGCTGGCCCGGCAGATCTCTGAAGCAGCGCGCGAGCTGGACGCGCCCGCCGACAGCGACTGAGCGTCAGCTCAGCCGGTCGAGCAGCTCTCGCGAGCGCAGCACCACCAGCGCGACCGCATCGGCCTCGTAGGACGGCAAGGAGCTGTCGGTGAACAGGTGCTGTGACTTCGCTGTGGATCCCGCCTCGCCCGCAGCGCTCGGCGCCCGGTCGCCGCATGCTGGAGACATGACCGAGCTGCCCCGCTCCCTGGACCGCCGCACCCTGCTGCGGCTGGCCGTGGCCGGCGGCGCGGCCGGGCTCGTGGGCTGCTCGTCGGCCAGCCCGGCCACCCGGACGGCCAAGACCAGCGCTCCCCCGGGCAGTCCGTCATCGACGCCCGCCTCGCCGAGCCCGTCGACCAGCGTGAGTGCGCGCGGAGTGGCGCTGTCCGCACCACGGCCGTGGGTCGCCGGACCGGGAGAGGTCGATCCTGCGGTCAAGCGGCAGGCGCTCCGCGCGCTCGAAGCCATCGGCACCTGGAGCAGTGCGGGCGGTGGCAGCCTGGCCGCTGCATCGGGCCGCCTCCGGGGGCTCGGCATGGACCCGAAGCTGACCGAGCAAGCCCACCCGTTGCTGGGCGCCGAGCCGGCGGCCGTCACCCGAGTCGTCGACGCGCAGTACGGCGGGATCCTAGCCTCGTCAGCCAGCGTCCTGGCCGTGCTCGACCAGCAACGACTCGATGCAGCCGGTCACGTCCATGTCGGCGGCACCACCGTCGACGTACGCCTGGTGGCGGCATCGCCGCGCTGGCGGATCACTGCGATGCACCCGGCATCGCCGGGACCCGCAACCACCGCGTTGGGCTCAGCGGGTCGGGCGGTGCTCGCGAATCCGCGGGTCCGGTTGCCGCACGCGGCGCGGGCCGACATCGCGTCCGGGCAGGTGCACGCCTCCGTGCTCGAGGCGGTGCTGGCCCTGGCGCATCGCTACGTCGTCGACGTCAGCATCGTGCGGTCCGGGCATCCGATCTACGTGTTCGGAACCAGTCGTCTCAGCGACCACCCACGCGGTCGTGCAGTCGACGTCTGGGCTTTGGACGGGCGCCGGATCGTCGATCCGGCGAACCGCGCGTTCGTCGAGTCAGCGATGCGGGTTGCCGCCTCGGTGGGTCCCTACCAGGTCGGCGGGCCGGTCGACCTCGACGGCGGCGGGTCGACGTACTTCAGCGACCGCACCCACCAGGACCACCTGCACCTCGGCTTCCACACCTGAGAAGCCGGATGTCATGCCGATGAGGGCCCGAGACGTGTGTCTCGGGCCCTCATCGGTCACTCACTCGTGCAGGGTCAGCTCAGCACCCCTCGGCGACGTGGCCGAATCCCGCGTAGGCGGGGGAGATGCTGGTGGTGCGTGGCCCCATGAACGTGTACCGGCCATCCCAGGAGTTCAGGCCGAGCGGAGTCGTTCCGTTGCGGGCGAACCAGTTCGCGTTCACCTCGTCTTCCGGGTGCCAGAGGTGGTTCGCGTCGGCGTCCGGGTTACCGGTGAGCGGGAACCACACGCCGACCACCGGGTCACCGGTCTCCAGGACTCCGGTGCACCCGTACTGCGGAGCGGTCGGAGTGAGCCATGGCTGCACCGCGTTGTTGACGAACGGGTCGTCCAGCCACTCCGCGACCTCGTGCGAGAGCGCGTGGATGTCGGCGATGCCCCGCGTGGGCGAGGTGGTCGGCGAGAAGCCGGTGTAGGTGTTCGGCGTGGTGTACGCCGCGTAGATGAAGGTCTGCACCTCGTTGTTGCCACCCCCGTTAGCCTGGCCATAGCCGTGACCGAGAGGCATGGCCGCACCGTGGTAGCCCAGGATGCAGCAGTTCGTGTAGCTGTTGTGCCCGCTGAAGAGCAGCACGTTGTGGGTGAGGAAGATCGGCACCGTCGTGGCGTCGATGTTCAGTGAACCCATCAGCTGCTGGAGCTTCGTCGAGAACCAGTTGCTCTCTACGATGCCGGCGGTGGCGCCGGAGAACCGCTGGTAGGCAACGCCCTGGCTGGCCGGGACGGCGAACGACTGCTTCGGCAGGACCGACTGGTTCGCGATCTTGACGTGGTAGCCGGACCCGATCTTGTTGAACTGGGCTCGCATGAACACGTCGCCGTACTGGCCGGTGTCCCCGCCGAGGTCCGCGTCATAGGTCTTGTTCTGGAACATCGGCGAGGCGAGGGTCTTGTCGACGTCGCTCGGCGACCCGGCGGTCGGGTCAGCTGTCCAGTTCTGCGGATGGGTCGTGTAGCCGTACAGCGCGTTCACCGCGCTCATGTCCTGACCGGCGTCGACGAAGCTGAACTCGAGCGGGATGATCTCGGTCTTGATCGTGGTGGACCCACCTTGCCGCGGGTCCGAACCGA
Organism: Actinomycetota bacterium; assembly: GCA_030841185.1. GTDB lineage: Bacteria > Actinomycetota > Actinomycetes > JACCUZ01 > JACCUZ01 > JAVEDB01. The sequence continues at coordinate 1,611 of JAVEDB010000063.1, read as the reverse complement.
CCATGGTCGCCGTGTAGGACTGCCCGTTGGTCGGGTCGGTGTAGGTGAACGACCAGTGCGCGATCGTGCGGGCACCGTAGGTCGGCGTCACGCTGCCCGCCGTGCCGAACCGCGCGTCGTTCACGGGCTTGGCGGGCTTGGGCGACGCTGCGGTAGCAGTGCCGACCGGGCCCAGCGCAGCCGCCAACGCCAGCCCACTGGCCGCTAGCAGTGCTGCTCCGGATGTTTTCCTCATGGTTTCTCCCCTGCGCTCGAGGTCCTCTGGTGGCTCGGACCGAGGCGGGGCTTGTGACACTTTCCCGTTCGCGAGCCGACGCACCGTAACTCCGCGGCCGACCGGCTGTCTAGGGTCCGGAGCTGGATACCACTAACGGACCGGCCACCAGTGGGGTTTCCTGCGGTCACCCCTGCCCCACAGCGCGTGACTCGGCTCGCCTCGTTCGCGATGGACCCGGTCATGGACGACGGGCACATACACGAGAGACCACAGCCCGGCGATCAGGACCAGAGCCCCCGCGAACCTGTCCCCGCCGGAGATGAACACGGCGAGTCCCACGTATACGACGAGTAGGCAGGTACCGAAGACGAAGACGAGGCCGATCTCCGTGCCCACGAGGCGTCGCACGTTTCGAGCGTACGGCGAGTGAGCCGATGCATGACGGCAGGGCTACGTGTGCTTGACTCGATATGTCCCACTTACCCCGCTCCCTCAAGGTGATCAACGAGTGCCTGCCGGTCGACACCGGAAGACCACGCACACGACTCCGCGACGGCGGCGACTGCGCCCCGTTGCGATGTTGGCCCTGGCTCTGGCGACGGCAATCCCCATCTCGGCCAGCGCCCAGGTGACGACGGCGGAGAAGCCCGTAGGCCGGACGGCTCTTGCGCGACCGGAGGCTGTCCGCACCGAGACACGCGCCGCGTCACGGTCCATGGATCGGCTGAGAGTGCCCGTTGCGCTGCCGGCCAAGGCAACGCCGGCGGTCGCCCTGCGGCCGAGGTGGACGACGACGCGGCTCAACGTTCGGAGCGGCCCGGCGCTGAACTCGAGATTGCTCACGCTCCTCGGCTCTGGCGTGAGGGTGCTCGTCACGGGCAAGGTCCGCGGCCCGTGGTCGGAGATTGCCTGGCTGAACCACCAGACCGGGTGGCTGCGCACGGCGTACCTCGCGCGCACCAAGCCGAAGCCGACCGTCGCGCGGGTTTCCGGCGTCTCAGGCGCGCCGTGTCCTGACGGTTCGTCGGTCGAGAGTGGTCTGCAACCGAACACGGTGAAGCTCTACCGTGCCGTCTGTGCTGCGTTCCCGGCCGTCAATGCCTGGGGTGGCCGGACCGGCTCCGGCGGCGACCACGGCGCGGGGCTCGCCTTGGACATCATGTGCAGGGGGTCGCTCGGTGACGCAATCGCCAGCTACGTCCGCTCGCACGCGTCGAGGTTCGGCGTGAAAGAGGTCATCTGGAGCCAGCACATCTGGTCGGTCCAGCGCAGCAGCGAAGGCTGGCGGCCGATGGCGGACCGGGGGTCCACGACAGCCAACCACTACGACCACGTGCACGTGTCGGTCTACTGACGCCTCGCGCCTAGGGACCACAAGCAACGGCGACGGACTT
>JAVEDB010000062.1 GCA_030841185.1 Actinomycetota bacterium | reverse complement strand
CCGTCGTTGCCGAGCCGCGCGTCGACGAGCGTCACGTCGGCACCGAGGTCGGTCAGCACCCGGGCCGCAGCCGAACCGGACAGGCCCGCGCCAGCGATCACCACGGCCGCTCCCCGCCAGACGCCCTTGGCGCGCGCGTCGTCGTGCCAGCTCATGTGCCGGCGGCGGTGACCCACTCCGCGTAGAACACGCCGAGCCCGAGCGCGACGAGGAGCCCGGCGATGATCCAGAACCGGATCACGATCGTCACCTCGCCCCACCCGACGAGCTCGAAGTGGTGCTGCAGCGGGGCCATCCGGAACACACGTCGTCCGGTGAGCTTGAAGAAGGCGACCTGCACGATCACCGAGAGGGCGATGACGACGAACAACCCGCCGACGAGCACCAGCAGCAGCTCGGTGCGCGAGGTGATGGCGAGACCGGCGAGGGCGCCCCCGAGGGCCAGCGAACCGGTGTCACCCATGAAGATCTTGGCGGGCGACGCGTTCCACCACAGGAAGCCGAAGCAGGCACCCATGACGGCGGCCGCCACGACCGCGAGGTCGAGCGGATCACGCACCTCGTAGCACTTGCTGGTCGCGGCGAGCGAGCAGTTGTTCCCGAACTGCCAGACGCCGATGAGGACATACGACGCGAACACCATCACGGAGCTGCCGGTTGCGAGTCCGTCGAGCCCGTCGGCGAGGTTCACGCCGTTGGAGGTACCCGCGATCATCACGTAGGCCCACGCCACGAACAGGATCGCCCCGAGCGTGATACCTGTGTCGCGGGTGAAGGAGACGTGCGTCGACGCCGGCGTGTAGCCGGACGGGTCGGCGAACTGCAGTGCAAGGATCGCGAATGCGATCGCCACCGCGGCCTGCCCGATCAGCTTCGCATTCGCCCGCAGGCCGAGGCTGCGCTGCTTGGCCACCTTGATGTAGTCGTCGAGGAAACCGACGATGCCCAGGCCCGTCATGAGGAACAGGACCAGCAGCCCGGAGATGGTCGTCTCGCGCCAGGTGGCGAGGTGCGCGACGAAGTATCCGAGCAGCGTGCCCAGGATGATGACGGCGCCACCCATCGTGGGCGTGCCGCGCTTGGTGTGGTGCGAGGTCGGACCGTCGTCGCGGATGAGCTGCCCGTAGCCCTGGTGGACGAGCAGTCGGATCGCCACCGGGGTTCCGAACAGCGTGATCATCAACGCGATGGACGACGCGACCAGCACCTGCTTCACGCCGGCACCTCCTCGGTCAGCCCCTGCGCGACCCGCTCGAGCCCGGCCCTGCGCGACGCCTTCACGAGAACGACGTCGCCCGACCGCAGCTCGGCGCGGAGCAGGTCAAGTGCGGTGGCGCCGTCTGCCACGAGCACCGGCTCCTCTCCGACCGAGGCCCCGACGGCATCGCGCGCCGCCCGGAACACACCTCGGGCGCCGTCGCCCACGGCGACAACCCTGTCCACCCCGAGGCGCACGGCCAGTCTGCCGACCGCCTCATGCTCTTCGTCGGACGCCGCGCCGAGCTCGAGCATCTCCCCCAGGACTGCCCAGCTCCGGCGACCGGCCGCTATGGAGGCAAGCGCGTGCAGTGCGGCGGCCACCGACTCCGGGTTGGCGTTGTAGGCGTCGTTGACCACGGTGACGCCGTCGGACCGCTCGGTGACCTCCATCCGCCACCGGCTGCGCGGGCCGGCCGAGCTCAGTGCGGCCGCCACCGAGTCGACGGGGACCCGCAGGACTCCCGCCACGGCTGCGGTGGCCAGTGCGTTGGAGACCTGGTGCGCGCCGACCAGCAGCAGTTGTACCCGCGCCCGGCCCGTGGCGGTGACGAGGTCGAAGGCCGCCCGCCCCGCCGGGTCGAGCACGACCGACTCCGCTCGAACGTCCGCGTCCGGGGCGGTCCCGAAGGTGACGACCCGGCCAGGGGCCGCCGCAGCCATCGCGAGCACCAGCGGGTCGTCCGCGTTGAGCACCGCCACCCCGTCACCCGGCAGCGCCGTCACGATCTCCCGTTTCGCCGCGGCGGTGGCCGCTCGATCCCCGAACTCCCCGGCATGCGCGGAGCCGATGTTCAGGACGACGGAGATGCGTGGGGGCGCGATCCGGCAGAGCTGGGCGATGTGTCCCGCTCCGCGGGCCCCCATCTCCACCACCAGGTGGCGCGTCGTGTCGTCCGCGGCCAGCACCGTCAAGGGGACACCGATCTCGTTGTTGAACGACTCCTTCGGCGCGACCGTGCTGCCGGCGGTCTCGAGGACCTGGGCGAGCAGGTCCTTCGTGCTCGTCTTGCCGCTGGAACCGGTGACACCGATGACCGTGACGTCCCCCAGCCGGTCGAGCACGGCGCGGGCCAGCCGGCCCATCGCGGCGACCGGGTCGTCCACCACGACGGCCGGGACGCCGACCGGTCGGGCGGCGAGAACGAGGACGGCACCGGCCTCCGCTGCGGCCGCGGCGTAGGCGTGCCCGTCGGTCCGCTCCCCCTTGACCGCCACGAAGAGGGCACCCTCGACCACCTCTCGCGAGTCGACGACCACCGGGCCGCCGACGACGGCGGCAGCGTCGGGCACGTCGTGCAGCGCGCCGTCGACGGCTGCGGCGATCGCCGCGATGTCGAGCCGGATCATCGCAGCGCCGACGCGATTGCCGACCGCAGGACGAGCCGGTCGTCGAAGGGATGCACGGTGCCCCGGATCTCCTGGCCCTGCTCGTGGCCCTTCCCCGCGACGACGACCACGTCGCCCGGCCAGGCCCAAGCGACCGCGCGCTCGATCGCGGCCTTGCGGTCGGGGATGACCTCCACGTCCGCCGCTGCTCCGGCCAGCTCGGCCCCCTCGCGCATCGCGGCCAGGATCGCCAGGGGGTCCTCGGACCGTGGGTTGTCGTTGGTGAGGACGACCAGGTCGGCCCCGCGCGCGGCGATGCCGCCCATCACCGGCCGCTTGTAGGGGTCTCGGTCACCCCCGCACCCGATCACCACGGACACGCGGCCCGCGCCGGCCAGCTCGTGCGCCGTGACGAGCACGCGTTGCAAGGAGTCCGGACTGTGCGCGTAGTCCACCAGGGCGAGGAAGTCCTGGCCTTCGCTCACGCGCTCCATCCGGCCGGGGACCCCGGTGCAGCCGGCGACACCACGAGCGGCGCCCTCCGGGTCGGTGCCGACCTGGACGAGGGCGACGACCGCGAGGGCGGCGTTCGCCACGTTGAACT
>JAVEDB010000001.1 GCA_030841185.1 Actinomycetota bacterium | reverse complement strand
CCGCCTCGACGACAGTCATCGGGTGTTCGTCGCCGAGCGCCGGGTCCTTTTCACCGAGTCGGAGTGGGCCCTGCCCCGCGCAGCTGCGCGTGAGGCGCTGGAGGCGGTGATCTCGTTGGTCGAGCGGGGCCGGCTGCCGGTGTCGTTCCCGATCGAAGTGCGGTTCGCCGCGGCCGACGACGCGATGCTGTCGACGGCGCACGGCCGCGACACGGCGTACGTGGCTGTGCATCAGTACGTCGGCTCGGAGTGGGAGCCGTACTTCCGCGCCGTCGAGGAGGTCATGCTCGACCTCGACGGCAGGCCGCACTGGGGCAAGCGGCACGAGGCATCTGCCGAAGTGCTCGCGCCGCGGTATCCCGACTGGGAGCGGTTCGCCGAGATGCGAGCCCGGCTCGACCCCGACGGGCTGTTCGTCAACGACCATCTCGCGCGCACGCTCGGCGTCGCCGCGACCGAACGCCGGGGGTCGCCGGCATGAGCGACGACCTGCGCGCGATGTACGAGGACGCGTTCGCCGGGCGCGATGCGCCGTTCGCCTTCGTCGATCTCGACGCGCTGCGGGCGAACGCCGACCACCTGCTCGCCCAGGCGGGGTCGTTGCCGGTGCGCGTCGCATCGAAATCGGTGCGCTGCGTCGACGTGCTGTTGCGCGTGCTCGCCCACGAGTCGGACGGCCCCGGCTTCCAGGGCGTTCTCGCGTTCACCCCGGCGGAGGCGCTGCACCTGGCCGACCACGGCGTCACCGACCTGCTGGTCGCCTACCCGAGTGTCGACCGCGCGGCGCTCTGCCAGGTCGCCGAACGAGTGGCCGAGCACCGTCCGGAACGCGTCGTGCTGATGGTCGACTCCGTCGAGGGCGCGGCGGTCGTGGCGCGGGCCGGTCGCGATGTCGGGGTGCGCGTGCCCGTCGCCATCGACCTCGACGCGGGGTGGCATCCAATGCGCGGGGTGACGGTCGGGACGCAGCGGTCCCCGGTGCGCACGCCCGAGCAGGCGGCGGCGCTCGCCCGCGCGCTGGTCGCCGACCCGGCCCTGCAGCTCGTCGGGCTGATGGCCTACGAGGCGCAGGTCGCCGGGGTGGGCGACAAGATCCCCGGTCGGCCGCTGCGCAGCGCGGCGGTGCGCGGCATGCAGGCCGCCTCGATGCGCGAGCTGCGCGACCGGCTGCCGCGCGTCGTCGCCGCGGTGCGGGCCGAGCTGGCGCGCGACGGGCAGCAGCTCGAGTTCGTCAACGGCGGCGGCACCGGCAGTCTGGCTCGTACGGCGGGGGCAGGCGCGGTGACCGAGCTCGCGGCCGGCTCGGGGCTCTACGCACCGACGCTGTTCGACACCTACCGCTCGCTGTCGTTGCGTCCGGCGGCGATGTTCACCCTCCCCGTCGTACGCCGCCCTGGGCCGGGCGTCGTCACGCTGCTCGGCGGTGGATACATCGCCTCCGGTCCGCCCGGCGCCGACCGCGTGCCTCGCCCGGTTCTGCCTCCCGGGCTCCGGCTCACCGCGCCCGAAGGTGCCGGGGAGGTGCAGACACCGGTGCGCGGGCCAGCCGCCGACGGGCTCGCCATCGGCGACCGCGTCTACCTGCGCCATGCCAAGGCCGGGGAGCTGTGCGAGCGTTTCACGACGCTGCTGCTGGTCGAGGGCGGCCAGGTCGTCGACGAGGTGCCGACCTACCGGGGCGACGGTCATGCCTTCGTCTAGGCCAACAGGCACGGGGTGAAGTGAGGCATCCGGTGGCGCAGCGCCGACCTCCCGCGCGAGGCGACGGCTAGGGTGGCGACTCGGCACCGAACATGGGGAGGGCCCGAGGCATGCCTGGTCCGGATCCGGGTCCAGCCGGGCCATTGGGGCAGTTCGTGTCGAGCTACGTCGAGCGCGCCGTGAACCGGCGAGACCTGACAGCTCTGGACGACATGGTGTCGCCGCAATACACCGGTCGAGGAGCTGAATGGCCGACCACGATCGATGCGCTCCGTCAGTTCTACCTCGACCAGATCCGCGACCGACCCGACTGGCGCATCGACATCCAGGAGACCATCGAGGTCGGCGACTCGGTCGTCGTCAGGGCTCTTGCCGGCGGCACCGTGGTGGTCGAGGGCGTCGGGCAGCGCAGGCGTCTCGAGTGGCTCGCGCACTATCGGGTGGTTGGCCAGCGCATCACGGAGATCAACCTGCTGGCGTATGTCCCGCTCGCGGCGGAATGACCGCCGTCAACCGGGTTACCGCTCTGCGCCCATCCTTCGTCAGCTCGTTCCGTGGTGCCGCGATGCGCCGCCGCTGAGCGCGAGGAGTAGGTCGAGAACGGTGGCGGGGTCGTCGAGCTGGTCGCCGAACAGCTCGCGGACCTGGCCCATGCGGTAGCGCACGGTCTGCGCGTGCACGTGCAGCTCGGCGGCGACGGCGTCGCGGCGGCCCTGATGCAGCAGCCAGGACCGCAATGTCTCCTCGAGTCGCTCGCGGGTGGCGGGCCGCAGGCCGCTCAGCGGCGCGAGGGCCCGGGCCCGCAGGTCGTCGAGAGCTTCGGGGTCCGCGCGGACGATCAGCTCGGCGAGATGGTCCTCGCTATCCACCGGGTCGTCGTGGGTCGGGTCGGCGGCGACCATCGCCGCGGTGCGAGCAGCGCGGTTGTACGACGAGCGGGCCAGCGGCCAAGGGCGAGGCGGTCCCAGCACGGCCAGCCTGCCGGCGAGCACCCGGATCAGGTGCCGCCGGGCGGCCCCGTCCGCCTCCGGGACCAGGAGCAGGGTGAGCGGCTGGCCGGCGCCGCCGACCTGAACGCCCGGCAGGTCCTCGCCCACGACGAGCGTGTCTGGCCCGAGCGACGCGAGCACACCGCGGACCTGCGCCGAGGGGACCAGCACCGCGGTCAGGGTCGGCGGCGGCGTCCAGTCGGCCCGCTCGGCCGCGGCATCGAGCACGTCCTGGCCGGCGCCGGCGAGCAGGTGCTGGCCCAGCCGCTCGCGGTAGCGCTCGCGGACCCGCCCGCTCGTCGACAGCTCGTCGGTGTGCCCGGCGACACTGGCGGCGGACAGCTCGTCGATGTAGGCGAACACCAGCTCGGCGAACTGCGCCATCGTGGTTGCCTCGACCCCGGCCTGGGCCGCGAGGCCGGCCAGCTCTCGCCAGGCCACCCGCGCGCCGACCCGGTAGGCGGAGAGCAGGGCGTCTATCGAGCGGCCGTTGCGGGCCTCGCCGCGGCCGAGGTCGTAGGCCCCCTCCAGGGTCGGGCCGAGCGGCGTGCTCGGGTCGGCGTCCCGGGCTCCGGCCGCCAGCTTGAGGAAGCCGGCAAGCGCCATCTGCACTGCCGCCCCGATGTTCTCGCCCATCGCGCCGCTCAACGCGCCGCTGTAGCCCGGCACCTCGGCGGTCACCGCGGCCACGGTGCGGGCGGCCACCTGCGGCAGCTGCTCGCGGAGCACCCGGACGACCTGCTCGTCGATGTGCAGCGTGAGGGCGCCCCGGGCGGTGGCGCGGGTCACATCCGAAGCCATGAACTGTTCCCTCCGAACAAAGATGAGCCTCATCTTCACGCTTGATGGTCAGGACCTTACCCTCTTGAGCCAGTCAGGATGGACGGATGAGCACCGCTGTCCCTACCCGCCTACGCGCCGGGTCGCTGCTGCGCCAGGCAGCCCGGCTGGCCGAGCGCGCAACGACACCGCTGCTGCCCGCGGACTACCTCGACCTCGTCGACCCGCTGCGCCGCGGCGCCGACCTGCGCGGGCGCATCGTCGAGGTCCAGCCCGAGACGGCTGACGCCGCCACTATCGTGATCCGCCCCGGAGCCGACTGGGCCGGCCATGTCCCGGGCCAGTACGTCCGGATCGGCATCGACGTCGACGGGGTACACCAGTGGCGGGCCTACTCCCTGACCCACGGCCCCCGCGCCGACGGCTACATCTCGATCACGGTCAAGGCGGTCCCGGACGGCAAGGTGAGCAATCATCTGGTCCGGCAGGCCTTGCCGGGCACCCTGGTGCACCTGGAGCAGGCGGCCGGCGAGTTCGTGCTGCCGCGGGCCGGAACGAAGCTGCTGTTCGTGACGGCCGGCTCGGGCATCACTCCCGTCATCGGGATGCTGCGCAACCTGTTCCCCGTCGCGGACTCCGGCGTCGTCCGGCTCCGGCGCAGCGCGGGCCATGACATCACCGTCGTCCACGTGGCGCCGAGCCAGCCCGACTCGATCTTCATCGCCAACCTCCGCGCCCTGGACCAGGCCGGCCTGATCCGGCTCGTCACGCGCTACACCGACATACACGGGGCTTTCGACGTCGACGTGCTGTCCGCTCTGGTGCCCGACCTGCACGAACGCAGCACTTTCGCCTGCGGCCCGGCCGGCCTGCTCGACAGCCTGGCCGCCCACCACGAGGAGCGTGGCCTCCCGCTGCTCACCGAGCAGTTCCGCGTCGACACCGTGGCGGCCGGCGAGGGCGGCACCGTCACCTTCGGCCGCAGCGGGAGGACCGTCGAGGCCGACGGGGCGACCCCGATCCTCACCGCCGCCGAGGACGCCGGCGTCCTGATGCCCTCCGGATGCCGGATGGGCATCTGCTACGGCTGCGTGCTGCCGCTGCGTGAGGGCGCCGTCCGCGACCTGCGCACCGGTGAGATCACGACCGCGTCACGCCAGCAGTCCGGCAG
>JAVEDB010000266.1 GCA_030841185.1 Actinomycetota bacterium | reverse complement strand
TGGTGCACGAGGAAACAACGGGAGCAGGTGAACTCGTCGGCCTGCCGAGGCAGGACGCGGACCGAGAGCTCCTCGTTGGACAGGTCGGCACCCGGCAGCTCCAGGGACTCGGCCAGGTCAGCCTCGTCCACGTCGACGACGCTCGCGGACTTGTCGGCCCGGCGAGCCTTGAGCTCTTCCAGGCTGTCCTCGGACATCTCGTCGTCGGTCTTGCGGGGGGAGTCGTAGTCGGTTGCCATGCTTCAGTTCACCCTTTCCAGGGGGTGGCGGTGCCACAAGAGTTGAATCAGATGAGGTGTGCGGGCGTGTAACGCGCTGAGCCGGCTGTTTGTGCCCGAGTCGGCGGGTGAATACCGGACGGGGCTCCGGCAGCGCGCGGATCGTAGCGGATCGGCCGGACAAACGCACCGCGCGTCGCGGCCCGGTCGCGGCCGGCTCAGTCCTCGGCTGCGCGGTTCGCGGCCAGCAGCTCGGCCAGTGGGCCGAAGAGCGCCTGCGGTGCCGCGATCACCAGGTCCTCACCGGCAGGACGCCCGGCGAGCCCGTCGACCCGCGCCCCGGCCTCCTCGGCGATCAGCCCGCCGGCGGCCAGGTCCCACGGCTTCAGACCGCGCTCGTAGTAGGCGTCCACCCGGCCGCAGGCCACCGCGCACAGATCGAGCGAGGCGGCCCCGAACCGGCGGATGTCCCGCACCCTGGGCAGCACCGAGCGCAGCACGTCTGCCTGCCGGGCCCGCCGAGCCGCGTCGTAGCCGAAGCCGGTGGCGAGCAGGGCCATCGCCAGGTCGGTGGGCTCGTTGACCCGGATCGGATGGCCGTCGAGGAACGCGCCCTGTCCCCGCTGGGCCGACCAGAGCTCACCGCTCACGGGGTTGCAGACGACGCCGATCACCATGCCGCTTCCGTCCCGCAGGCCGATGCTGACGGCGTAGCCGGGGATGCCGTACAGGTAGTTGACCGTCCCGTCGATCGGGTCCAACACCCACGTCAGGCCGGAGGTCCCCTGCTCGTCGGCCCCTTCCTCGCCGAGGAACCCGTCATCCGGGCGCGCTGCGCGCAACTGCTGGACGAGCAGTCGCTCGGCCGCGTGGTCCATGTCGGTCACGACGTCGGTCGCGGTGGACTTCGTGGCGATCTGCAGCGTGCTCGGTCGTTGGTCGCGCAGCAGCGTGGCGGCCGCTCGGGCGGCGTCGGTCGCGAGGGTCAGCAGTTCGTTCGTCATCGGTGCCTCTCAGTCACTTCCGCACAGGGCCGGCCGGTAACCGTGCGGGTTCGGGCAGCAGCCCGCGGGGCAGACGTCGTGGCTCGGACCGAGGCGACCCAACGCGGGCCGGCCCGGCTGCTCGCCACGAGCGACGGCGGCGCGCTCAAGCACCAGGTCGCGCACCCCGTCGACGAAAGTGCCGTCCGTGCCGACGGTGGCCGCCCGGACCCAGGCCAGCCCGAGCCGGTCCGCCGTCGTACCGGCCTCGGTGTCCAGGTCGTAGCGCACCTCCATGTGGTCGGACACGAACCCGATGGGCACCAGGACGACCGCTCTCGCCCCGGCTCCGGCCAGCGAGACCAGGTGATCGTTGACATCAGGGCTCAGCCACGGCATGCCGGGCGGACCGCTCCTGCTGCAGTAGACGAGGGCGCGGTCGTGGGTCGCGCCGGTCTGCGCCGCCACCTCGGCTGCGACCAGGTCGGCGACCTCCCGGTGCTGGCGCTCGTAACTGCCGCCGTCCGGGCCGCTCGTCTCGTTCATCGGCGTGGGGATCGAGTGGGTGACGAACACCAGGTGCGCGGCGGATCGCAGGTCGTCGGGCAGCTCGCGCAGGGCGACAACGGTGGACCGCGCCATCGCCTCGATGAACCCGGGCGCGTTGAAGTAGTGACGGACCCGGTCCAGGGCGGGTGCGCGCTCGCCGAGCGGCTCGGCGGCGGCGGCGAGGTTCTCGCGGTACTGCCGGCACCCCGAGTAGGACGAGTAGGCCGAGGTGAGCAGGCACACCGCCCGGCGCACACCGTCGTCGGCCATCCGCGCGAGCGTGTCGGCAAGGTAGGGGTGCCAGTTGCGGTTGCCCCAGTAGACCGGCAGCTCGAGGCCGGCGCGGGCGAAGCTCGACTCCAGCGCCGCGACGAGGGCTCGGTTCTGGGCGTTGATGGGGCTCGCACCGCCCAACGCCAGGTAGTGCTCCGCCACCTCGAGCAGGCGGTCCCGCGGTACGTCGCGGCCGCGGGTCACGTTCTCGAGGAACGGCAGCACGTCGTCGGGACCTTCCGGCCCCCCGAAGGACACGAGGAGGAGTGCCTCGTAGGGCGATGCGTCGGGCGGCACACAGGTCATCCTGCGACATCCACAAACTCGCCGTACATCCGGGCGCGCCTGCGTGGGATGGCTCGCGTGAGCCCGTAACCTCGGCCCCGTCGGTCCGATCCACGACCGGGAGGCACTCGGATGCATGACCTTCGGCTCGTCGCCGTCACCCCGGAGCGCAGCCATCTCGTCATGGAGGACGCCGACAGCGCACAGTTCCGCGTTCCCATCGACGAGCGCCTCACCGCAGCCCTGCGGCGCGACCGTTCCCGGCCAGGTCAGCTGGAGATCGCCTTGGACACCCCGCTCACTCCTCGCGACATCCAGGCCCGCATCCGGTCTGGCGAGAGCGCCGACGACCTCTCTGCCGCCACGGGCATGTCCGTGGCCCGCATCGAGCGCTACGCCGTCCCGGTGCTCGCCGAACGCGAGCACGTCGCGACGCAGGCGCAGGCCGCCCCGTCCCGCCGCCAGAGCGGCGGCAGCGCACCCAGCCTCGGTGACCTGGTCGCCTCGCGGCTGCACGACCAGCACGTGGCGCCCGACTCGGTCGTATGGGATGCCTGGCGCACCGACGACGACCGCTGGACCGTGCACCTGTCCTACCTGGCCGGCGCTCGCGAGCGGATCGCGCTGTGGGTCTTCGACCCCCGGGGCAGGGTCCTCGTCGCCGACAACGACGAGGCGCGCTGGCTCGTCGACGAGGCCCAGACCGAGCGAGATGAGATGCCACCGGCTCCGATGCGCCGCCTGTCCAGCGTTCCGGCGGCGGCGCCCGAGCCGTCCGGTCCCGAGACGTCGGACGAGGTGTTCGACGTGGATGCGGTGGAGCCGCCGGCGCCCCGTCAGGTCGCCCGCGCAGGGCGCCACCCGGCCGTTCCGTCCTGGGACGACATCATGTTCGGCGCCCGCCGCCACGACTGAGGGAGCAAGCGCCACCTGCGCTCCGTCCTCAGCCGTGCACGAGCAGCGGCACCTGCAGCTCCTCCGAGGTCAGCGAGCCGTGCATGCCGACGAGTGCGAGCAGGGTCGGCGAGAGGTGTCGCGAGTCGAGGACGGCGCTGTTGCCCCGAGCCGCGGCAACGACGTCACCGATCCGCCCGCGGACGTGGTCGCTCACGCGCGGGCCGAACAGCCCCGCGGACACAGCCTCGTCGCGGGACAGCACCCAGAAGCTGTCGCCGAGCACCTCGCGCCAGGTGTCGAGCACGTCTCCCTCAGCTCCCCGACGCGTGTGCACGAAAGCCCCGCGCTGGTCGCCCGCCAGCACCTCGACGCCTGCGGCAAGCGCGGGGTTGGTCGCGACATCCCACTTGTTCTCCGCCGGCACGTCGACCATGCCGTGGTCGGAGGTCACCAGCAGCGTCACGCCCGCCGGCAACCCCGCGGCGAGCTGCTCGACGAGACGGTCCACGTGCGTGAGCTCGGCCAGCCACGCAGGGCTCGTGCAGCCCTGCCGGTGCCCGGTGCCGTCGAGCTGGCCGTAGTAGGTGTAGGTCAGCGACCGCTCCGACCGTGCCGCCGCCCATGCGGTGGCCACGACGAGCTCCCCCGCCGACTCCGCGGCGGCGTAGTCACCGCCGCGTAGCCCGGCGTCGGAGAGGCCGTCGGCGCGGAGCACCGCCGGACCGACCCGGGTGACGGTCACCCCCGCCTCGGCGGCGCGCTCGAACACGGTCGGCCGGGGCTGCAGGAGCCGCAGGTCCATCTCGCTGGGCCGGGCGAGCGTGTTGACCAACCGGCCGTCCTCCGGCAGGCGGATCACCAGCCCGGTGATCCCGTGCTCGCCCGGGCCCAGGCCGGTGCCCAGGGAGGTCAGCGCGATCGGGGTGGTGCTCGGGAACACCGAGCTGATCGTCCGGCTCGCCGCGTTCTCCCGGAGCGAGCTGAGGAAGGGGGCGGCATCCGGGTTCGCCCCGAGCGCCGCGGCTCCGAGTCCGTCGACCAGGAGCAGGCACACCCGGGATGTGACGGTCAGGTCCATGCCGCCGGCGTCTCCCGGCACCTGCAGGCCGGCCAGCACCGCGGGCAGCACGTCGCACAGCGACCCGCCGCCGAAGCCGGGCCGGGGGAGGTCGGCCGGGGTCACCGAGCCGTGGCGCGTGACAGGGCAGCGGCGAACGCGAGCATGCCCGCGACGGCGTCGGCGCCTTCGGCGGCCTCGCTCACCCGCAGTGCGATGTCGTCGGCCGACGCGGTCCCGGTGTAGCCGTGGTCGGCCTCGCAGTCCGGGTCCGAGCAGGCGGCCGGCTCCAGGTCGAGCCGGCTGACGGCACCCCACCCGATGGTGACGGTGACTTCCTGCGGAACGGCGCCCCCCGAGTAGCGCGCCGGCTCGGTGACCACGCGGTTGACGACGACGGAGCGCACGGCGTTCAGCGGGACCGCCTCGGTCGACGCGGTGACGAACGGCGCAGGCGTCAGCGGGTCGGCCGGATGGTCGTCAGCGTGCCCGAGCACCAACCGGGTCGGCGTGAGGACGAGCACGGTGATGTGCCGGCGGACCTCTTCGGAGTCGAAGGTCGTCTCCTGGTGCACGACGAAGGCGTCGATCGGCTCCGTCGCGACGGCGGCGTCGATGGTGTCGGCGACCAGCGCCGGGTAGTAGCCCGCGCGCTCGATCTCCGCCCGCAGCCCGGCCAGGGTCGTGTCCGTCATGACCGCATCCTCCCACCTGGACGGCGAATGCGAGCCCTGCTCCGCGCAGCGCCTCAACCGCGCAGCGTGCGCGCCACCCGGTCGGTGCGGACCGGTGAGCGCGAGAGCAGCACCTGCGCGCCAAGAACGATCACGCCTTTGACCCCGACGAGGACCGGGTCCAGGCGCAGGTCGGCGACCTCGGGCAGGTCGTCGGCCAGCTGACCGACCCGAGCCAGCAGGTCCTCGAGAGCGGGCACATCCACGGCCGGCGCTCCGTTGTGCCCGAACAGCAGCGGCGCGGCACGCACCGAACGGACCAGCTCGTGCACGTCGCGATCGGTGAGCGGGGGGATGCGATAGGCCCAGTCGCCGAGCAGGTCGGTGGCGACCC
>JAVEDB010000161.1 GCA_030841185.1 Actinomycetota bacterium | reverse complement strand
AGATCCTTGCGCTGGTGACGGCCGGCATGGACGTTGCCCGGCTGAACCTCAGTCACGGCGACTACGCCGACCACGAGCAGACCTACCTGCGGGTACGCCGTGCCTCGGACGCGACCGGTCGCGGCGTGGGCGTGCTCGTCGACCTGCAAGGTCCCAAGATCCGGCTCGGAAACTTCGCCGAGGGACCAGTGCTGCTCGAGCGGGGCGCCGAGTTCACCATCACGACCGAGGACGTGCCGGGGGACGTGCACCAGGTCTCGACGACGTACGCCGGACTGCCCGGAGACGTGCGGACCGGCGACCGCATCCTCATCGACGACGGCAAGGTCGCGCTGGAGTGCACGCAGGTCGACCCACCACGGGTCCGGTGCATCGTCGTCGAGGGCGGCATGGTCTCCGACCACAAGGGACTCAACCTGCCGGGTGTGGCGGTCAGCGTCCCGGCCATGTCGGAGAAGGACATCGAGGACCTGCGCTGGGGCCTGCGCCTGCGCGCCGACATGATCGCGCTGTCCTTCGTCCGCAGCGCCGACGACGTCAAGGACGTGCACCGGATCATGGACGAGGAGGGCGTCCGGCTGCCGGTGCTCGCCAAGATCGAGAAGCCGCAGGCGGTCGACAACCTCGACGAGATCGTCGCCGCGTTCGACGGCATCATGGTCGCCCGCGGTGACCTCGGGGTCGAGCTTCCCCTCGAGGACGTGCCGCTCGTGCAGAAGAGAGCCGTCCAGATCGCGCGTGCCAACGCCAAGCCCGTCATCGTCGCGACCCAGATGCTCGAGTCGATGATCAGTGCGTCGCGGCCGACCCGCGCCGAGGCGTCCGACGTGGCGAACGCGGTCTTGGACGGTGCGGACGCGCTGATGCTCTCGGGCGAGACGAGCGTCGGCAAGTACCCCATCGAGACCGTGCAGACGATGAGTCGCATCATCGCGAAGGTCGAGGACACTGCACTCGCGACCGTCGCCCCCATGCACAGCGTCCCCCGCACGACCGGGGGAGCGATCGCGAAGGCCGCGACCGAGGTCGGCGCGCAGGTCGAGGCGAAGTTCCTCGTGGCGTTCACCCAGAGCGGCGACTCGGCGCGCCGGCTGGCCCGGTACCGCTCACCGATCCCGCTGCTCGCGTTCACCCCCGCCCAGGCGACGCGCAGTCAGCTGGCCCTGACGTGGGGCGCCGAGTCGTTCCTGGTGCCGTTCGTCCACCACACGGACGAGATGGTCCGCCAGGTCGACCAGGCCCTCCTCGACCTCAACAGGTGCGACCGCGGGGACGTGGTCGTCATCATTGCCGGCAGCCCTCCCGGGGCAGCGGGGTCGACGAACGCCATGCGCGTGCACCGCATCGGGTCCGCCGTGGAGCGGCCGGAGTGAACCGAGCGCTCTGACGGCCTAGCCGCTGACGCCGCGTGCTCGATCGCTCACGGGAGGGGCTCAGATGTTGCGGTGATCCGGGGGTGCGGCACAAATTTCTTGCGCGAACGGATGGTCAACCGGGGCAATCGTGCATACGGTTTCCCCCGGACCGCTCGCGGTCCCTCTCAACGGGCTCCCGAAAGGCACTCCTCCATGGGTCTCTTCTCTCTGCCGCGCAAGACCGTCGCGGTCGGCGCGGCCGGCGTCATCGTCGTCAGCGGCCTGGCCGGCGTCGCCATCAGTCGCTCCGATCACGAGAACGGACCGCGCTACCGCGGCTACGTGGAGAAGTTCGGCGGGGAATCGGAGGAGGAGCACGGCGTCGAGTCGATCGTCGGCGGGCCGGCCTCTGAGTCCTCGGAGATCTACAACTCGCTGACGTCGGTGGCCAACGCCCGGCTCGCGCCGTACGGATCGGTCGCGGCCGGGCAGTTGTCCAGCAGCCTGGGCAGCTTCCGGGGCCTGACGCCGAACGCCAGCGCCTGGTCGGAGCTGACCAACACCCCCTACGACGCTGACGACCCCAACTACCGGGACCCGGAGTTCTCGAACTCCTCCGGCGGTGCCGGCTTCGTCGCCGGCCGGATCACCGGCCTCGCTGCGGGCAACGGCTACCTGTTCGCCGGCGGAGCGAACGGCGGTGTCTTCCGCAAGAAGCTCAATGGCGCGAGCGTCACTGACGACGGCCCGTGGGAGCCCATCTCCGACGCGATCCTCTCGCTGTCCACCGGTGACCTCGAGTTCCACGACGGGGCGCTGTGGTACGCGACCGGCGAGGCCAACACGGGGGCCACGTCGTACGTCGGGTCGGGCATGTACCGCAACCCGCGCGCAACGAGCGCGACCCTGGCGACCGCGCAGTTCACCGACGCCGACCGTCTCGGCGGCACCGAGCTGGAGAGCCGCGGCATCAACAAGGTGCGGTTCGACGACGTGCACCACTGGGCCTACGCGGCCACGACCCGCGGGCTGTGGCGCTACCAGCTGACCACCGCGAATTCCCCGGTGACAGGGGGGACCTGGACCAACGTGTTCATGCCGAACCCCTCGGCTGACCTGAACACGAACACGCCCTACAAGAACATCGTCAACGACGTTGCCATCGACGACGCCGGCGCGGTGCTCGCCAACGCGGCATGGCGCAGCGGCGACGCGAGCTACAACGGCTTCTACCAGAGCTCGACCGGCGCCACCGGCACGTTCGTGCAGGTGAACCCGCAGGGTGGCCTCGCCTACAGCGACGTCGGCAACACCGAGTTCGCCTGGGGCACCGACGCGGCGGGCAAGAAGACCGTGCTCTACGCCGTGGTCGAGTCGCCGAACAAGCTGGTGCACTCACCGCAGACGGTGCTCAAGGGTGTCTACCGGTCGTCGACCGGAACCCTCGCGGGCCCGTGGAACCGCATTGCGGACAGTGGCAAGCTCGCGGGCAACGGCTCTGCGCTGACGGGCGGCAACGGCGTCAACTACCGGCCCGGCGTCCAGGCTTGGTACAACAACTTCATCGCCACCGAGCCCGGTCACCCCGACCACGTCTGGCTGGGTCTCGAGGAGGTCTACGAGACGACCAACGGTGGTTCGGGATGGACCACGCCGGGGCCGTACTGGAACTTCGGGCTGAAGTGCTGGTCGATCTCCGACGCGAGCAACACCTGCTCGCCGACCACCCACTCCGACCAGCACTCGATCGTCACGTACGGCGGGCGCGTGTACGTCGGCAACGACGGTGGCGTCAAGTCCCGGCCGATCAACGGCACGCTCAACGCCAACGACAACGCGACCGACTGGGCGAATCACTCGCAGGGTCTGCGGACGCTGCAGTACTACTCGGTGGGCGTCGGCAAGGACCCGCAGCGGGCCGGCTACGCGGTGTCGGGCGGCCTGCAGGACAACGGCGGTTCGCTGCTGCGCGGTGACGGGAAGGACAACCAGGGTCACAGCGAGATGGTCTCGCCGTTCGGCGGGGACGGCGGCGACATCGTTGTCAACCCCAAGAACGGCTGCAACATCCTCGACGAGTACGTCTACCTGAACCTGTGGATGACGACGAACTGTGGCCAGACCGACGGGTCGAAGAGCGCCGTGATCGACGTGTCGATCCCCGACGCCAACCCGAGGTTCACCGCACCGTTCCGGGCCGTCCGGGGCTCGGAGAACACCGGCGACCACCAGAGTGAGCGCTGGGTGGCCGGCGGCAACGCCGTCTGGTCGCACGACCTGGGCTTCTCGATCACCCGTGACCAGGCCTCGACGCTGGCGGCGCACGGCTGGACCAAGCGGGCCACCCTCGGGACGGGCGGGCGGATGGTCGTCGGCCTCGACGCCGTCGCCGACCCGGCCGCCAAGCGGGACGCGACCAAGGATGTCGTCGTGGCGGCCTGGTGCGGCGAGGTCAACTGCAACAGCGGCAGCGCGTTCAGCCGTGGGGTGCAGACCAACTTCGGTGGCGCCTGGCACGAGTTGGACATGACCGGCCTGCCGAACCGCTACCCGAGCGGTGTCTACATCGACTCGGTCGGCACGACCGCGACGGTCTATGTCGCGTTCAACGGCTACAACCGCAGGTTCATCGAGGGTCCGGGTGCAGCCCAGGACCACATCTGGAAGGGCGTCCTCACCAAGACCGGTGGGGTCACCTGGACGAACGAGTCGGCCGGCACGCCGGACGTTCCGGCGACCGACGTGGTGCGGGTGGGCAGCAAGCTGGTCGTCGGCACCGACTACGGGGTCATGGTCGGCACGCTCAACAGCACGGGGGACGTCACCGGGTGGCAGCGGGTCGGTGGCAACTCCGGTACGGCCGGTGCGCTGCCGCTGACCACGGTGTTCGACCTGTCCGTGGGCCCGGACGGCTACCTGTACGCCGGCACCCACGGTCGCGGGCTCTGGCGCACGCCGCTCAGCACGCTCTAGCAGGGGAGGGGAGGCAGCCCGGGCCACGAGTTGGCCCGGGCTGCTTTCGTCTTCCGGTGCCCCGAGTGGGATTCGAACCCACACTGGATGGTGTTTGAGACCACTAGCTCTACCGGTTGGCTTATCGGGGCCGCGCGGCCATTCTGACATCTCGCTAACCTCCACCGGGTGTCCACACCGCCTGCCTCGCGCCGCCGGGTCGTCATCGCGGAGGACGAGGCGCTGATCCGCCTCGACCTGAAGGAGATGCTCGAGGAGGAGGGCTACGACGTGGTCGGCGAGGCCGCCGACGGGGAGACCGCGGTGCGGCTGGCCGACGAGCATCGCCCCGACCTCGTCGTACTCGATGTGAAGATGCCGGGGCTCGACGGCATCTCCGCGGCCGAACGCATCGTGGCGGCCCGCAGCGCGCCGGTCGTCATGCTGACCGCGTTCTCCCAGGCCGAGCTCGTCGCCCGGGCCCGGGACGCCGGGGCGATGGCCTACGTCGTCAAGCCCTTCACCAAGGCGGACCTGCTCCCGGCCATCGAGATGGCGATGAGCAGGTACGACGAGATGGCCACCCTCGAGCGGGAGGTCGCCGACCTGCGGGACCGCCTCGAGACCCGCAAGCTGGTCGATCGGGCAAAGGGGCTGCTGCAGAGCCGCGACGGACTGGACGAGGCAGCGGCGTTCCGCTGGCTGCAGCGCACGTCGATGGACCGCCGCCTGACGATGCGGGAAGTGGCGGAGTCCCTCCTCGCCCAGGACGGCCAAGCCGGTCCTGCTACGTGACGGGGCACGAGCGGGGCGTTACCGGGCCCCTAGAGCCCCCGCAGGTCACGGAATCCTAACGAGCGATGGCCTTTCGAGCGGCCTTCCTGCGTTACGCTCCGGCATTCGGTAGGTTCCGAGCCAACAGGTGGAACCTGCGCGGTCCATGCCGGATCGCGGAATCCCTAGAAGGAGACACATGATCCGCCCCAACCCGATCTGGCGGTCGGTCGCAATCCTGGGCGCCGCCGGCCTCGTCGTCACCGCTTGCGGTGGCAATGACACCGCCAAGCCCAAGACGACCTCGTCAAGCAGCTCGTCCTCGACAGGAGGGGCCATCGCCAAGGGTGACGGGACGCTCACCCTCGGCACGCTGCTGCCTCAGACTGGCTCCCTCGCGTTCCTCGGCCCACCCGAGTTCGCGGGCGTGGACCTCGCCATCAAGGAGATCAACGACGCCGGCGGTGTTCTCGGCAAGCCGGTGAAGAAGTTCGACTCCGACTCCGGCGACACCTCGACCGACACCGCGTCGCAGTCCGTCGACCGCCTGATCTCGAACAAGGTCGACGCCATCATCGGCGCCGCCTCCTCGAGCGTGTCGCTCTCCGTCATCGACAAGATCACGGGCAACGGGACACTCCAGATCTCGCCGGCCAACACCTCCGACGAGCTCACCAAGTACAACGACAAGGGTCTGTACTTCCGGACCGCGCCGCCGGACGTGCTCCAGGGCCGGGTGCTCGGTGACCTCATCCTCGCCGACGGCAATTCCACGGTCGGCATCCTCGCGCTGCAGGACTCCTACGGCACCGGCCTCGCCGCCAGCGCCACCAAGTCCATCACGGGCGG
>JAVEDB010000218.1 GCA_030841185.1 Actinomycetota bacterium | reverse complement strand
TAGGGCGCGCGGATCTTGCCCAGGCGCATCAGCTTGATCTTGACTGCCACGGAGGCGTCTCTCCTACGTCGGATGAGGTGGACGACGGGCGGACCGCGTGGGGGTGCGGTGCCGGGAGTCCGGGTGGACACGGCAGTCCGCGGGGTAGAGGGCCCGCCGTACGCCGAGTACAGCGGCCCATTGTGCCAGACCACCCCACCCCCCACCCAATCCGCGCACCCCGCTCCCCCTGGGGCCCAGGGCACTTGACCACGTTGGGGGGTCGAGGAGGTGCGTCACGTGGTGCCGGCGCCGAGCGGGGCACCCCTACGCCCACCTAACGTGGTCAAACGGGGGATCAGGCGACGACGCGGCCGCGGAGGATGACGCGGGCGGGGTGCATCAGGGCGCGCAGGTCGAGGCGGGGGTCTTCGTCGTACAGCACGAAGTCGGCGGGTGCTCCCTCGGTCAGGCCCGGCACGCCGAGCCAGTCCCGCGCCGCCCACGAGCCCGCGGCGAGCGCGTCCACGGCAGTCAGGCCGACCTGCTCGTGCAGGGCCAGCACCTCCCGGCCGATGAGCCCGTGCGGCAGCACCCCTCCGGCGTCGGTGCCGGCGTAGAGCGCCACCCCGGCCTCCACCGCCGTCCGCAGGGTGACGTCGGCCCGTGCGTGCAGCGCCCGCATGTGCGCGGCGTACGTCGGGAACCGCGCCTCGCCGGCGTCGGCGTAGGACGGGAAGTTGTCCACCTGCACGCGCGTCGGCACCAGCGCCGTCCCCTGCGCGGCCATGGCAGCGGCGAGGTCGCCATTCAGGCCGGTGCCGTGCTCGATGCAGTCGATGCCCGCGCCGACCAGGTCGGGCAGCGCGCTCTCCGCGAAGACGTGGGCCGTGACCCGTACGCCGAGTTGGTGCGCCCGTGCGATCGCCGCCGCGACGACGTCACCCGGCCAGCACGGCTCGAGGTCGCCGGACTCGCGGTCGATCCAGTCGCCGACGAGCTTCACCCACCCGTCGCCGCGGCCGGCCTGGCGCTCGACCTCGGCAACCAGGTCCGCGGGCTCGACCTCCGCCGCGTAGTTGCGGATGTACCGCTTGGTCCGCCCGATGTGCCGCCCGGCCCGGATGATCCGCGGCAGGTCCTCGCGCTCGTCGATCCACCGTGTGTCGGCGGCCGATCCCGCATCGCGCAGCAGCAGCGCGCCGGCGTCGCGGTCGGTGCGCGCCTGCTCCTCCTGTACGCCGGGGGGCACCGCGCCGTCCGCGTCCAGCCCGACGTGGCAGTGCGCGTCCACCAGACCGGGTACGACGAAGCCGCGCGACCCGATCGTCTCCGCAGCACTGATCCGGTCATGTCTGAGCAACCCGGCCTCGTCGACCCAGAGGTCCTGCTCCTCGCCGCCGGGCAGCACGACGGCGCGGACATGCAGCGGCGGCGTACCCACGGCTCTCAGCGCTGGGTCGGCGGCAGCATGTCGCGCAGCGCGTCCGGCAGCTCGAAGTCCTCGGGCAGGTCGGCAAGCTGGTCGGGCAGCCCGCCGGCGGCGAGGGCGGCGGCCCGCTCGGCGAGCTGCTGTGCCTCGAGGGCGCGCTTGGCCGGGTTGCCCGAGCGACCACCCTTGGCCTTCTTCGCGGCGCCGCCCTTGGCGGTCGCCTTGCCCTTCGCCTTCTTGCCGCGCCCCATGCCAGGAAGGCCCGGCATCCCCGGCATCCCGGGCATGCCGCCGCCGGCGGCTAGCTGGCGCATCATCTTCTGCGCCTCGGTGAAGCGGTCGACGAGGCCGTTGACCTCGGTGACCGTCGCACCGGAACCCCGGGCGATCCGGGACCGGCGCGACCCGTTGAGGATCTTGTGGTCCCGCCGCTCGGCGGGGGTCATCGACTTGATCATCGCGGTGACCCGGTCGATGTCGCGCTCGTCGATGTTCTCGATCTGCTCGCGCATCGCACCCATGCCGGGCAGCATCCCGAGCAGCTTGGACATGGACCCCATCTTGCGGACGCTCTCCATCTGCGCCATGAAGTCCTCGAAGGTGAAGGTCTCGCCGCGGCCGAACTTGCCGGCCATCTCCTCGGCCTGGCCCTTGTCGAAGGCCTTCTCGGCCTGCTCGATCAGGGTGAGCACGTCGCCCATCCCGAGGATGCGCGAGGCCATCCGGTCGGGGTGGAACGTGTCGAACTCGTCGAGCTTCTCCCCGGCCGAGGCGAACATGACCTGCCGCCCGGTCACCTTGGCCACCGACAGTGCCGCGCCGCCGCGAGCGTCGCCGTCGAGCTTGGTGAGCACCACTCCGTCGAAGCCGACACCGTCGAGGAAGGCCTGGGCGGTGTTGACCGCATCCTGGCCGATCATTGCGTCGACGACGAAGAGGATCTCGTCGGGGCTGACCGCGTCGCGGATGTCGGCGGCCTGCTGCATGAGGTCGGCGTCCACGCCGAGACGGCCGGCGGTGTCGACCACCACCACGTCGTACATCTTCTGCTTCGCGTGATCCACCGAGCGACGGGCTACGTCCACCGGGTCGCCGACGCCGTTGCCCGGCTCCGGCGCGAAGACGGCGACACCGGCCCGCTCCCCCACGACCTGCAGCTGGTCGACGGCGTTGGGGCGCTGGAGGTCCGCCGCGACGAGCAGCGGCTGGTGGCCCTGACCCTTGAGCCAGTAGGCGAGCTTGCCCGCGAGCGTTGTCTTCCCGGACCCCTGAAGGCCGGCGAGCATGATCACCGTCGGCGGGTTCTTCGCGAACCGCAGCCGGCGGGTCTCGCCGCCGAGGATCTCGACGAGCTCCTCGTTGACGATCTTGATGATCTGCTGGGCCGGGTTCAGTGCCTGGTGCACCTCGGCGCCGCGGGCGCGCTCCCGCACCGCCGCGATGAAGTCCTTGACGACCGGGAGGGCCACGTCCGCCTCGAGCAGGGCGATGCGGATCTCGCGCGCGGTGGCATCGATGTCGGCCTCGGTGAGGCGGCCCTTTCCGCGCAGGTTCTTGAAGGTCGCGGCGAGGCGGTCCTGGAGTGTGGCGAACACGAAAGATCCCTAGCGTCCGGATGAAGGCGTCGCAGCACAGGCTAGTCGGCCCGGCCCAGCGGGCTCCGCGTCCCGATCAGCCGCCCGCGTCGACCAGCAGCCTGCTCGCCTCTCGCACCGCGCCCGCGTCGAGCGGCCGGCCGTCGCCGTCGACCACATAGAAGGCGTCCACCGCCTCCGATCCCAGCGTCGTCACCCTCGCCGCGCGGATGCTCAGGCCCATGATCGCCAGCGCCCTGCCCAGCCGGTAGAGCAGACCCGGTCTGTCGTGCGCGCGGACCTCGAGCACCGTCGCGGTCTCCGAGGCGCCCAGGACCTCGTCGACGCGCGGCGGCGGCACGGCCTGCACCGGTGCGCGCCGGGATGCGTCCCGGGTGTCCAGCTGGCGGGTGAGGTCGAGCTCGCCCGACTGCACGCGAAGGATGTCGCGGGTCAGCGCGTCCGCGCGCGGCTCGTGGTCGCGCTCGGGTACCACGCTCCACACGTCGAGGGCCATCCCCTCCTCGGTGCGGACCTGGGCCGAGCGAACGGACAACCGGTTGAGCGCCAGCACCCCCGCGATCGTCGCGAACAGGCCGACGCGGTCCGGTGCGGCCACCGTCACGTTCCAGGCTCCCGCCTCGTCGGCCTCCACCACCACGGCGAGCTCGCCGCCCGCGAGCAACGTCAGCTGGGCCGCTGTGAGGGGCGGGAGTGGTGGTGGCGGTGAACCGCTGAGCTGCCGCCCCACTCGGCGTACGAGATCGTCCACGAGACCCGCCTTCCATTCGCTCCACGCCGCCGGCCCCGTCGCGGCCGCGTCCGCGACCGTGAGCACGTGCAGCAGCTCCAACACGTCCGCGTCGCCGACGGCGGCGGCCACCGACGCGGCCGTCGTGGGGTCGTCGAGGTCGCGCCGAGTAGCGGTGTCGGGCAGCAGCAGGTGGTGCCGCACCAGCAGCCCGATCACCGCTACGTCCTCGGCGGCAAAGCCCATCCGGGTCGCGGCGGCAACGGCCAGCGGCACGCCGGCCTCGCTGTGGTCTCCCGCCGAGCCCTTGCCGATGTCGTGCAGCAGTGCTGCCACCAGCAGCAGGTCGGGCCTTCGTACGCCGCGGACCAGGGCGGCTGACTGGACAGCAGTCTCGACGAGATGGCGGTCCACGCTGAACCGGTGCACCGCGTTGCGTTGCGGGCGGTGCCGCACTCCTGCCCACTCGGGCAGCACCCGGACCACGAGGCCGGCCTGGTCCAGCGCCTCCCACACCGTCACCAGCGGGGGTCCCGCGCCGAGCAGGTCGACGAACGTGTCGCGCGCCGCGTCCGGCCAGGGGTCCGGCAGCGGACCGACGTCCGCGGCCAGCCGGTCCACCGAGCTCGGCGCGAGCGGCAATCCGGCACGAGCCGCCCGAGCGGCCATCCGGAGCACGAGAGCGGGGTCGGTCGTCGGATCGGCCTGGGACGTGAGCACGGCCTCGCCGTCGTGCTCGGCGAGGCCCGGGCCGAGCAGTCGGAGCACCGGGCGGCGGCCCCGAAGGTACCGCGTGCGCGACGTGCGGGTCGCCTGCTCTGCCCGGCGCCACGTCACGTCCGCGGCATGCACGACGGTCGACGCCGCGCTGCCCACCTCTCGCAGCAGCTCGTCGGCGTCCGCCACCTGCAGCCGGGTGGCCACCTGGTCCTGTTCCTGGAGGAGCAGCCGGTTGCCGGCCCGTCCGGTCACCAGCTGCAGCGCGTCGCGGACGTCGGCCAGTCGGGCCACCGCGTCGTCGACCCCGCGGTGCGGACGGTCGGCGACCCACGAGGCCGCGACCGCGCGCAGCGACACCAGGTCCCGCAGGCCGCCACGCCCCTCCTTGAGGTCCGGCTCGAGGTCGTGGCGCAGGTCGCCGTGCCGAGTGCCCCGCTCCTCCCACGCCTCCCGCAGCGCCGGCAGCCGGCGGCGCGCGGCCGCGCGCCAGTCGGCGAGCACCGTGGAGCGGAGCCGGCCCACCAGCCCTGGGTCACCGGCCACATGGCGGGCATCGAGCAGGCCGAGCAGGACGGCGAGGTCCTGCCCGGCCAGCTTGCGACCTTCGTCGAACGTGCGCACCGCGTGATCGAGGCGCACCCCGGAGTCCCACACCGGATACCAGACCTTGTCGGCGAGGGCCGCGACGTCGGCCTTGCCGGCATGCAGCAGGACGAGGTCGAGGTCGCTGCCAGGAGACAGCTCACCCCGTCCGTAGCCCCCGACCGCAACCAGCGCCACCCCCCCGTTGACATGCCCGGTCGTGGCGCTTGCGGCGTCGAAGACCTCGACGAGCCAGGAGTCGGTGAGCGCGGACAGTTCGCGCCTCCTCGCCCGACCGGGAAGATCCGGGCGGGCGAGGAGGTCTCGCCGTCGCGTTTGGTAGTCCCCCGACCCCGCGGACTCGACGGCCGCGGTGTCAGAGAGCTTCGACGCCACGCTCACCGGTGCGCACCCGCACCACGGTGTCGACGGGCACCGACCACACCTTCCCGTCACCGATCTTGCCGGTCTGGGAGCTCTTCACGACGACCTCGATCACGTCGTCGACGTCGGCGTCGTCCACCAGCACCTCGATGCGCACCTTCGGCACAAGGTCGACGGTGTACTCCGCGCCCCGGTAGACCTCGGTGTGCCCGCGCTGACGGCCGTAGCCACTGGCCTCCGAGACCGTGATGCCGTTGACCCCGAAGGACTCGAGGGCGTTCTTCACGTCATCGAGCTTGAACGGCTTGATGACTGCGGTGACCAGCTTCATGCCTGCACCTTCTCCCTCGTCGTGGTGTCCTGCAGTGACCCCGCACCAGCACGGTAGCCACTGCCGGTCACCGAACCGAGCTCGTACGCCGTTTCGGCGTGCGTCGTCAGGTCGATGCCCTGGATCTCGGCCTCCTCGGTGATGCGGAAGCCGATCGTCACGTCCACGAGCTTGCCAATGACATAGGCACCGACGAACGAGAAGACGAGAACCGCACCGGCGGCAACGGCCTGGCGCCACAGCTGGTCGACGCCGCCGCCGAAGAAGAGCCCGTCGACGCCGGCAGGTGCGTCCTTCGTCGCCAGCAGCCCGATGAGCAGCGTGCCGGCAAGACCGCCGACGAGGTGGACTCCGACGACGTCGAGTGAGTCGTCGTAGCCGAGCTTGTACTTCATGCCGATGGCCAAGGCGCAGACGATGCCGGCGATCGCGCCGACGGCAATCGCCCCGACGGGGTTGACGGCCGAACAGGCGGGGGTGATCGCCACGAGTCCAGCAACGACACCGGACGCGGCTCCCAGCGATGTCGCGTGCCCGTCCCGGATCTTCTCCGTCGCGAGCCACGCCAGCGACGCGGCAGCCGTGGCGACCAACGTGTTCACCCACGCAACGGCGGCGGTGCCATTGGCGGCAACAGCCGAGCCGGCATTGAAGCCGAACCAGCCGAACCACAGCAGGCCGGCACCGATCATCACCAGCGTGAGGTTGTGCGGGCGCATCGGCTCCCTGTTGAAGCCGATGCGCTTGCCGAGCACGAGCGCCAACGCGAGTCCTGCCGCGCCGGCGTTGATGTGCACGGCCGTGCCACCCGCGAAGTCGATCGCCTTGAGCCTGTTGGCGATCCAGCCGCCGGTGTCACCCGTCACGCCGTCGAAGGCGAAGACCCAGTGGGCCACGGGGAAGTAGACGACGGTGGCCCAGATGCCGGCGAAGACCATCCAGGAGCCGAACTTGGCGCGGTCGGCGATCGCGCCGCTGATCAGCGCCACCGTGATGATCGCGAAGACCGCCTGGAAGGCAACGAAGGCAAGCGGCGGGATCCCGGTCCCGTCGATCGCTTTCCCCGCCGTAGTGGTCGCCTGCAGGATCGGATCGGCCGACATCAGGCCCTTTAGGCCGGCGAAGTCGAGGTTGCCGACGAGCCCACCCCCGACGTCGTTGCCGAACGAGAGCGAGTAGCCGTAGAGGACCCACAGCACGCTGATGAGCCCCAGCGCGCCGAAGCTCATCATCATCATGTTGAGGACGCTCTTGGCGCGGACCATGCCGCCGTAGAAGAGCGCAAGGCCTGGGGTCATGAGCAGAACCAGCGCGGCGCTGGTCAGGACCCAGGCGGTGTCGCCTGAACTGGGTGTCACGGGTTGCCTCCTCGAGAGGAACGGTGTCTGCGAGGAAGCCTGCGCCGCCGTCGTTTCCGAAGACCTCGCACGATGTTTCGCTCGGGTGACGAAATCTCTCGCCGGGTTACGTCGGTGTGAACGACCGGGCAACGCAGCCGCGGAGGGCGGCCGTCAGCCGTCGATGATCGCGTCCACGAAGGCCGTGGGCTCGAACGGCGCCAGGTCGTCGGGGCCCTCCCCCAGTCCCACCAGCTTGACGGGGACGCCGAGCTCGCGCTGCACCGCGACGACGATGCCGCCCTTGGCGGTGCCGTCGAGCTTGGTGAGCACGATCCCCGTGACGGCCACGACCTCGCCGAACACACGCGCCTGGACGAGTCCGTTCTGGCCGGTCGTGGCGTCGAGCACCAGCAGCACCTCGTCGACCGGACCGTGCCGCTCCACCACCCTCTTGACCTTGCCCAGCTCGTCCATCAGCCCGACCTTGTTCTGCAGCCGCCCCGCCGTGTCGAGCAGCACCGTGTCGTAACCGCCGTCGATCGCTTGCCGGACCGCGTCGAAGGCCACACTGGCCGGGTCGCCGGCCTCGGGACCGCGCACGGTCGGCGCGCCGACCCGCTCCCCCCAGGTCTGCAGTTGGTCGGCCGCGGCAGCCCGGTAGGTGTCGGCGGCACCGAGCAGGACGGTTCCTCCTTCCGCGACGAGGACCCGGGCGAGCTTTCCGACGGTGGTGGTCTTGCCGGTCCCGTTGACACCTACGACCAGGACAACCGCAGGGCCGCCCTCGCGGCGGGTGCGCAGAGAACGGTCGACGTCGGTGCCGACGAGGGCCAGCAGCTCGTCGCGCAACAGCGCCCGCACCTCGTCGGGGCTGCCGCTGCCCATGGCCTTGACCCGGGTGCGCAACCGGTCGACCAGCTCGCGGGACGGCCCGACACCGACATCGGCGCCGAGCAGCACGTCCTCGATCTCGTCCCAGGTCGCCTCGTCGATGCGGTCGCGGGACAGCAGCGAGAGCAGGCCCTGGCCGAGGGAGCCCTGCGAACGCCCGAGCCGGGAACGCAGCCGCGCGAGCCGGCCGCTGACCGGCTCCGGCCGGTCCAGCGCCGGGGCCTCGGTTACCGGCACCTCGATGTCGGAGGCGGTGGGCGCCCCTGCGGGCGCGGTCCGCACACCGGTCGCAGTGGCGGGCGGCTCGAGGGACGTGGTACGCCGAGAGCGGCCCCCGCGCAGCAATCCGGCGAGGCCGCCCGCAACGAGCAGGGCCGCCGCACCGGCGATGACGAGGACGAGCGTCAGGGTGGTCACGGGGAGTCAGTCTCCCAGTTCTCCCCCGATCAGCTGCGGCCGGCGCTGACCACCTTCAGCACCGCGTGCTCGGCCCGCTCGAACCGCTTCGAGACCCGCCTCGACTTCTCCGGGGTCGAGAGGACCCCCAGAGGAGGAGCCACGCCGGGGTCCACCCGCTCAGCCACGGAGGCGACCGCCTCGCTGAGCCGGCGGGCCTTGGGGGCGGTGCGGCCGCGGTAGGGGAACGAGACGAAGCCCAGCACCAGCAGGGCCAGCAGTCCGAAGAACACGTGGGCGAGGAGGAGGGTCGTCACGACCACCCGCTTCCCCGGCCAGCGCTGGGGACAAACACGGCAAACCGCGTCAGGCCGTTTCGGCCTCGCGTAGCCGCTGGCCGATCACGCTCGTGACCCCGTCGCCGCGCATCGACACGCCGTACAGCGCGTCGGCGATCTCCATCGTGCGCTTCTGGTGCGTGATCACGATGAGCTGGCTGGCCTCGCGCAGCTCCTCGAGGATCTGGATGAGCCGGCCGAGGTTGGTGTCGTCGAGGGCCGCCTCCACCTCGTCCATCACGTAGAACGGGCTCGGCCGCGCCCGGAAGATCGCCACGAGCAGCGCAACAGCCGTGAGCGACCGCTCGCCTCCCGAGAGCAGCGAGAGCCGCTTGACCTTCTTGCCGGGCGGCCGGGCCTCGACCTCGATGCCGCTGGTGAGCATGTCGCCGGGGTCGGTGAGCACGAGCCGGCCCTCCCCTCCCGGGAACAGCCGTGCGAACACCCCCTCGAACTCGCGCGCGGTGTCCTCGAACGCCGCGGTGAACACCTGCTCGACGCGTTCGTCGACCTCGCGGACGATGTCGAGCAGGTCGCGACGGGAGGCCTTGAGGTCCTCGAGCTGCTCGGACAGGAACTGGTGCCGTTCCTCGAGCGCCTCGAACTCCTCGAGCGCCAACGGGTTCACCCGGCCGAGCAGCGCCAGCGCGCGCTCCGCCGTACGCAGCCGCTTCTCCTGCTCGGCACGCACGTACGCCGTGGGCTGGGCCTCGACCGCGGGCACGCCGTCCACTGCGGGGGCCGGCTCGTCACCTGGCGCCGGGGGTGAGGGCGGGACGAGCTGGTCCGGCCCGTACTCG
The DNA here is from genome assembly GCA_030841185.1 of Actinomycetota bacterium. Taxonomy (GTDB): domain Bacteria; phylum Actinomycetota; class Actinomycetes; order JACCUZ01; family JACCUZ01; genus JAVEDB01. The sequence goes on along the minus strand of JAVEDB010000218.1, from coordinate 872 downwards.
TCGACCAGGGTCTGCGGGTCGACTCCCAGGTCCTCGAGGGCCTTCTGCTGGAGCGCCTCGATCCGCAGCCGCTGCTCGGCCCGCGCCACCTCGTCGCGGTGCACGCTGTCGGTGAGCCGGTCGAGCTCGACGGTCAGCTCCCGGGCTCGGGAGCGCAGGGTCGAGCGCTCCGCGTCGCGTCCGGCGCGGGCCGTCTCGGCCGCCGCACGGTCCTCAGCGGCGAGGGCGAGGGACCGCTCGAGGTGGCCCAGCATGGTGTCGGCGGCCGCGGCGACGGCGCGCGCCACCACCGCCTCACGCGCGCGCCGCTCGCGGCGCGCGACGGCGCGGGCCCGGGCCGACCGCTCCTCGGCGGCGGCCCGGTCCAGGGCCTCGGCACGGCCGGCCAGCGCGCGGGTGCGCTCCTCTCCAGTGCGTACCGCGAGACGGGCCTCCATCTCGGCCTGCCGGTCCACCCGGCAGCGCTCGGCGAGCTCGTCGCGGACGGCGGTGTCCGGCTCGCCCGGCTCGTCCGGGCCGGCATCCTGCTGGGCGGCGGCGAGGCGCTCCTCCAGCTCCGCGAGGGTCGCGCGGTCGGCGTCGTGCTGGGCGCTGGCCGCGGCAATGGACTGCTGGAGTCGCTCGGACTCGCCGCGAGCGGACCGGGCCTGCGCACCGAGCTGCCCCAGCTGCTCGGAGACCGCCGCGAGGCGGGCATCTGACTGGTGCAGGCGGTCCAGCGCGGCCTGCACGGCCTGCTGGGCTCCGGCGTGCTGCTCGAGGGCGGCCTGCAGGGCGAACCGCAGCCGGTCCAGGCGGTGCCCCGCCTCCCGCAGCCGCGAGTCGGCCTCGTCCACCGCGGCCTGGACCTCGAGCAGGCTCGGCTCCGTCGC
>JAVEDB010000158.1 GCA_030841185.1 Actinomycetota bacterium | reverse complement strand
CCGAAGTGCTCGATCTCACCGGCGACGTCGAGCATGGCGCGCCGGCTCTGCAGCAGCCACCTGACGCACCGGTCGATGAGCCGCCGGCCCTCGAGATAGAGCGTCGTCTGGACATCGGTCGGCACCTGGTTGTCCAGGGCCGCCACCTGGTCCCAGAACCGCTCGAACTCGTAGACCTCCCGGACCACGGTGAATGCCCGGGCGACCTCGACCGGTCCGGCCCCGGTCTCCTCCTGGGCGCGGAACACCATGGTGATCCCGCCACGGTTGACGAGGTCATTGCTGACGCAGGTCGTGATGATCTGCTGGCGCAGCGGATGCTCGGACAGCCGGTCGCCGTACCTCGAGATGATCTCCTTGGGGAAGTAGCCCACCAGCGCCCGCTGGAACCATGCCTCGTCGGGCAGCTCCGAGTGGACGATGTCCTCGGTCAGGGTGATCTTCGAGTAGGCGACCAGCACAGCGAGCTCGCTCGACGTGAGGCCGATGCCCGCGGCGAGGCGTGCCTCGAGCACGGTGTTCGTCGGGAGGAACTCCAGCTTGCGGTCGAGTGCGCCCCGGGCCTCGAGGGCCTTGATGAACCGCTGGTGGACCGACAGCATCACCGAGGCCTGGCTGCGGCCGTTCCCGAGCAGGACGTTCTGGTCGTAGTTGTGCGCGAGGACGTGGCGCGCGACATCGTCGGTCATCTCCGCCAGCAGCGCGTTGCGGTCCGTCTCCGAGAGCACACCGTCGTGCACCAGCCGGTCGAGCAGGATCTTGATGTTGACCTCGTGGTCGGAGGTGTCGACGCCCGCGGAGTTGTCGATCGCGTCGGTGTTGATGCGCCCGCCGATGAGTGCGAACTCGATGCGGCCGAGCTGGGTGAACCCCAGGTTGCCGCCCTCGCCCACCACCTTCGCGCGCAGGTCACGGCCGTCGACGCGGATCGCGTCGTTGGCCTTGTCGCCGACGTCCGCGTTGCTCTCGGTGGCGGCCTTGACGTAGGTGCCGATGCCGCCGTTCCACAACAGGTCCACGGGAGCACTGAGCATGACGTGCAGCAGCTCGGGCGGTGAGAGCTTCTCGACGTTGTCAGGGAGCCCGAGCGCCGCCCGGACCTGCGGCGTAATGGGGATGGACTTCGCGCTGCGCGCGTGCACACCGCCGCCCGCCGAGATCAGCTTCGCGTCGTAGTCGGCCCAGGACGACCGTGGCAGGTCGAACAGGCGGCGGCGCTCGGCGTACGACGTGGCCGGGTCGGGGTCAGGGTCGAGGAAGATGTGGCGGTGGTCGAAGGCCCCGAGCAGTCGGATGTGTTCAGAGAGCAGCATCCCGTTGCCGAACACGTCGCCTGACATGTCACCGACGCCCATCACGGTGAAGTCCTGGCTCTGGGTGTCGACCCCCATCTCCCGGAAGTGGCGCTTGACCGACTCCCACGCACCGCGAGCGGTGATGCCCATCGCCTTGTGGTCGTAGCCGACGGAACCACCGGACGCGAAGGCGTCGCCGAGCCAGAACCCGTAGTCCTTGGCGACGCCGTTGGCGATGTCGGAGAACGTCGCCGTCCCCTTGTCGGCCGCGACGACGAGATAGCTGTCGTCACCGTCGTGGCGGACGACCCGTTCCGGGGGGACCACCTCGCCGGCGACCAGGTTGTCGGTCAGGTCGAGCATGCCGCTGATGAACGTCTGATAGCTGGCGATGCCCTCCGCCATGAGCGCCTCGCGGTCGGCGACCGCATCGCCGGTGACAGCCGGCGGCCGCTTGAGCACGAAGCCGCCCTTCGCGCCGACCGGCACGATGACGGCGTTCTTCACCATCTGCGCCTTGACCAGGCCGAGCACCTCGGTGCGGAAGTCCTCACGCCGGTCCGACCAGCGCAGACCGCCACGGGCGACAGCACCGAAGCGCAGGTGCACGCCCTCGAACCGGGGGCTGTAGACCCAGATCTCGAACTTCGGGCGCGGCCGGGGAAGGTCCGGGACGTTCTTCGAGTCGAGCTTGATCGACAGATACGGCTTGGGCTGGCCGTCCTTACCGGTCTGGAAGTAGTTGGTGCGCAGCGTGGCGTCGATGGTGCCGAGCATCGACCGCAGGATCCGGTCCTGGTCGAGGCTCTCGACGGCCTCCAGTTCGCCGCCGATCTCCTCGTGGATGCCCTCCACCACCTCCTCGCCCGACGCGACGTGGTCCGGGTCGAACCGCGCCTCGAACAGCCGCACGAGCAGACGCGCGATGTGCATGTTCGAGGTCAGGCACTCCTCGATGTAGCTCTGGCTGAACGTCGAGCCGACCTGTCGCAGGTACTTCGCGTAGGCCCGCAACACCATCGCCTGCCGCCAGGTCAGACCGGCCCTCAGCACCAGCGCGTTGAACCCGTCGCTCTCCGTCGCACCCGACCAGACAGCCGCGAACGCGCTCTGGAACAACCCGGCGGCGTCGGCCGCCGGGGTCTCGCCGGACGGCTCGTAGCGCAGGCCGAAGTCGTAGACCCAGGCCGGTGGCCGCCCGCTGCGCTGCACCGCGTAGGGGTGCTCGTCGACGACCTCGACGCCCATCTGCTGCAGCCGCGGCAGGACGAGCGACAGCGACACCGGCTCGCCCACATGGAAGAGCTTGAGGCGGGTCTCACCCGGGCGGGCTCCGGGCGGCTTGTACATGCTGAGGCCGAGGTCGCCCTCGGCGTTCAGGCTCTCCAGCTGCAGGATGTCGTCGACGCCGGCTTGGGCGGGAAGGTCTTCCTTGTACGCCTCGGGGAAGGCGTCCGCGTAGGTCCGGGAGAGCTCGGCGGCCCGCTCCTCCCCACACCGCGCGGCCAGCGCATCGGCGAAGTCGTCGTCCCAGGACCGGGTGGCCCGGACGAGTTTCGCCTCCACCTCCGCGGGATCGACGTCGCGCAGTCCTCGCTCCCGGTCGACCCGGACGACGAAGTGCAGCCGGGCGAGCACGGAGTCCGAGACCAGCGCCGTGTAGTCGATGCTCTGGCCTTCGAACGCGTCGAGGAGGATGCGTTCCATCGTGTGGCGGATCTGCGTCGTGTAGCGGTCGCGCGGCAGGTAGACCAAGCAGGAGATGAACCGGCCGTAGTCGTCCTTGCGCAGGAACAGCCGCAGCTGCCGGCGCTCCTGCAGGTGGAGCACGCTGAGCACGGTCTCCTGCAGGTCCTCGACCGAGATCTGGAACAGCTCGTCGCGCGGATAGGTCTCGAGGATCTGCAGCAGGTCCTTGCCCGAGTGGCCGGTCGCCGTGAAGCCGCTGCGCGACAGCACCTCGGCGGCCTTCCGGCGCAGGACCGGTATCCGCAGGATGCTCTCGTTGTAGGCGGCTGAGGTGAACAGGCCCAGGAAGCGGCGTTCGCCGACGACCGCGCCGCTCTCGTCGAACACCTTGACCCCGACGTAGTCGAGGTAGGCCGGACGGTGCACCGTCGAGCGGCTGTTGGCCTTCGCGAGCACCAGGACGTGCGGGTCGCGGGCACGTTCGCGGCGTTCCCGGGGCAACCGGCCGAAGCTCTCCGACCGCGACTGGTCGGCACGCAGGATCCCGAGGCCGGTGCCCGGCTTGCCGCGGAGCTCACCGTCGTCCCCGGTGAGATCCAGCGTGTACTCGCGGTAGCCCATGAACGTGAAGTGGTCGTCGGCGAGCCAGCGCAGCAGCTCGGTGGCCTCCACCACCTCCTGCTCGGGCAGACCCGATGGTGGGTGCAGGACCAGGTCATGGGCGATGTGGACTGCGGCCAGCTGCATCTTCGGCCAGTCCTCGACGGTTTCCCGGACGTCGCGCAGCACCCGCTGGAGGTCAGCGGTCAGGGCCTCGCAGGCCTCGGGGTCGGACTCCCGGTCGATCTCGATGTGCATCCAGGACTCTGCCTCGGCACCGTCGCCCGCCTCCTCCGGCGACGACGCGTCGCACACCTCGTGCAGATCGCCGGCCACGTCCCGGCGGACCACGAGCTGAGGGTGTACGACGAGGTGGATGGCCCGGCCGTGCTGGCTGAGCTCCGCGGTGACCGAGTCGACGAGGAACGGCATGTCGTTGACGACCACCTCGACGACACTGTGGCCGGTGGCCGACCAGCCGTCCTCCTCCGTGGTCGGGGTGAGCACCCGCACCCGAGCCGTGCCCTGGGGCCGGCTGGCGGCGAGCCTGCGGTGCGAGAGCGCGGCACCCGCGACGTCGGCGGCCTCCCGGCCCACGAGGTCCTCCGCGGCGACGTGCCGGTAGTAGCGGCGCAGGAACGCGGCCAGCGCCCGAGGCTCGTCGTCGACACCGCCGGACCGGCAGGCAAGCTCTGCAGCAGCGTCGAGGAGCTCGACCTTGTCCTGCTCCAGCGTCTCGCGCTTGTCCTGCACAGCCTCGACCTTAGCCCTGAGGCCCCGCGCGCCGGGCTAAAGGCGCGAGCGCAGCTCCCAGAGGAGCGGGTAGTAGCGAAGCCCGAGTCGGCTGCGCAGATAGGGCGCGCCCGTCGAGCCGCCGGTGCCGGACTTGATCCCGATCTGACGCTCCACCATCGTCACGTGCCGCGCCCGCCAGAGGGCCGCGTTCTCGTCGTGGTCCAGCAGCCGCTCGGCCAGCTCCCAGACCTCGCCGTGGGTGGGCCGGTCGGCCGCGACGGCCAGCATCGAGCGAATGACCTCCTCGTCGTCGCCCGCGGCCAGACCCTGGCGGCGCAGGACGTCGAGGAACGCGTCCCAGAGGGTGGGTTCGGCCAGCCGCCTCTCCAGCCGCGTGCGTTCGGTGTCGGTGAGGCCGCGGAACCGCTCGATGAAGGCCGGGTCCTTCGCGCCGGACAGGAACTCCAGCTCGCGGAACTGCACGCTCTGGAACCCGCTCGCCGGTGCCAGCTGCTCGCGGAAGACGAGGAAGTCCTGCGGCGTCATCGTCTCGAGGACGGCGACTTGCTGGACGAGAACGCCCTCGATCGTCACGACCCGGGCGAGCAGGTGCCGGGCCAGCCAGAGGCTGCCGTCGAACATCGCGTCCCGAACCGCCGTCAGTTCGTGCAGCAGCTGCTGGAACCACAGCTCGTAGACCTGGTGGATCGTGATGAAGAGCAGCTCGTCGTGCGCCGGCGGTTCGGCGACCAGGTGCTGCTGCTCGAGGAGGGACTCCACCCGGAGGTAGGACCCGTAGGTCAGCCGGGCACCTTCCTCGCCGAAGTGCCGATCAGGCCCGGCTGCGTCCTCGGTCCCTTCCGCCACCGGGTCGGCCACCGTCAGCCCATGTGCGGGTAGCGGTAGTCCCGGGGCGGCACGAAGGTCTCCTTGATCGAGCGGGTGCTCGTCCACCGCATCAGGTTCTGCGCCGCGCCAGCCTTGTCGTTGGTGCCACTGGCGCGGCCGCCGCCGAACGGCTGCTGGCCGACGACGGCGCCGGTGGGCTTGTCGTTGACGTAGAAGTTGCCCGCCGCGAAACGGAGCCGTTCGGTGGCCGCCGCGATGGCCGACCGGTCCTGGGCGATGATCGAGCCGGTCAGGGCGTACGACGCGACCGACTCCATCTGGGTGACCGTCTCGTCGTAGTCGGCGTCCTCGTAGACGTAGACACCGAGGATCGGGCCGAAGTACTCGGTGGTGAAGATCTCGTTGGTCGGATCGGTCGACTCGAGCACGGTCGGACGCACGAACCAGCCCTGCGAGTCGTCGCAGCTGCCGCCCGCGACGACGGTGATGCTGCTGTCCTCCCGGGCGCGCTTCAGGGCCTGCGCGTGCTTGGCGAACGCCCGTGCGTCGATGACGGCCCCCATGAAGTTGGACAGGTCGGTGACGTCGCCCATCGGGATGGCGTCGGTCTCGGCGGCGAGGTCGTCGCGCAACCGCTTCCAGAGGCTGCGGGGCACGTAGGCGCGCGAGGCCGCGGAGCACTTCTGGCCCTGGTACTCGAAGGCCCCCCGGACCATCGCCGTCCGCAGCACATCGATGTCGGCGGACGGGTGGGCGACGATGAAGTCCTTGCCGCCGGTCTCTCCCACGATCCGCGGGTAGGACTTGTACGACGCGATCGTGTCGCCCACCTGCTTCCACAGTCCCTGGAAGACCGGCGTGGACCCGGTGAAGTGGATGCCGGCGAGGTTGGGGTCTGCAAGCGCGACGTCGGACACGTCCTTGCCGTGTCCGGTGACCATGTTGATGACCCCTGGCGGCAACCCGGCCTCCTCGAGCACCCGCATCAGGAAGTGCGCCGCGAACTGCTGGCTGGCCGCCGGCTTCCACAGCACGACGTTGCCCATCAGCGCGGGGGCGGTCGGCAGGTTGCCGGCGATCGCGGTGAAGTTGAACGGTGTGATCGCGTAGACGAAGCCCTCGAGCGGCCGGTGGTCGGTGCGGTTCCACACCCCCGGGCTGGACTGCGGCTGCTCGCGCAGGATCTGGCTGGCGAAGGAGACGTTGAAGCGCCAGAAGTCGATGAGCTCGCAGGCCGAGTCGATCTCGGCCTGAATCGCCGTCTTGGACTGGCCGAGCATGGTCGCGGCGTTGAGGGTCGCCCGCCAGGGTCCGGCCAGCAGGTCGGCGGCCTTGAGCAGGATGGCCGCGCGGTCGTCGAACGACATCGCGCGCCATGCCGGCGCGGCCACCATCGCGGCGTCCACTGCGGCGCGGGCGTCCGCCTGGGTGGCGCCCTTCATCGTCCCGAGCACGTGGTGCCGGTTGTGCGGCTGCACGACGTCGAGGGCCTCCCCGCCGCCGAAGCGCTGCTCGCCGCCGATCGTCATCGTCAGCTCGCGGGGCTCGCTGGCCAGCCTCTTCAGCGTGTCCTCGAGCTCGGTCCGCTCCGGGGTGCCGGAGGCGTAGGACTTGATCGGCTCGTTGGCCGGGGTGGGGACGTTGGTGACGGCATCCATGTCCACATGTTGGCACGGCCCG
>JAVEDB010000182.1 GCA_030841185.1 Actinomycetota bacterium | reverse complement strand
TCTGCTTGGTCTCGAAGCGCACATCGTCGAAGACGTAGAACTCCGCCTCCGGACCGAAGTACGCCGTGTCGGCGATGCCCGATCCCTGGAGATAGGCCTCGGCCTTGGCCGCGATGTTGCGCGGGTCACGGCTGTAGGCCTCGTCTGTGAAGGGGTCGACGATCGAGAAGTTCAGCGCCACGGTCTTCTCGGCGCGGAACTGGTCGACGAACGCTGTCGTCACGTCGGGGATGAGCTTCATGTCCGACTCGTGGATCGCCTGGAACCCTCGGATCGAGGACCCGTCGAACATCTGCCCCTCGGTGAAGAACGACTCGCCGACGGACTGCGCCGGGACGTTGAAGTGCTGCATCACACCCGGCAGGTCGCAGAACCGGACGTCGATGAACTTCACGTCCTCGTCCTTGATGTAGCGCAGGACCTCGTCGGCGTTGCTGAACATGGATCGATCCTCCCTCAGGGGCCGGTGGGGGCCTTCCACCGTCGAGACGACCGTAGACCGAAGCGGTTTCTCGGGAGTCACCCCGGTGTTTCCGCCGTGTTACGCCGGCCGCGCCAGCGGGTGACCCCGCGGGTACGCTGAGTTCGTGGTCGACCGGCGCGACGTCGCAACCTGGCTGCAGGGGCCCCCGCCGAGGCGATCGGAGCTTTCCTCGTACGCCGGGGAGCGGCTGGGCCTGCCCGCCGAGGGGCCCGGACGGGTGGCCAGGGTCGGCCCCAGGCTGGCCGCCTTCGTCATCGATGCGGTCCTCTGCGCTGCCATCGCCTGGGGGATTCCGCACGATCCGGCCTGGACGACGCCGATCTTCGCCGTCGAGGTCCTCGTCCTCACTGCCCTGGCGGGGGCGTCCGCGGGGCAGCGGGTGCTGGGTCTTCGCGTCGTACGCCTCGACGGCCGGCACCCCGGCGTCCCGCGTGTGCTGCTCCGGACCGTGCTCCTGCTGCTGCTCATCCCGGTGCTCATCTGGGACCGGGACGGTCGCGGCCTGCACGACCGGGTCGCCGGGACCGTGCTCGTGCACACCCGCTGAGGCCGTGGGCCGCTCTTAGCTGCGCGGACCCTTCGGCATCTTCATGCCCTTGGGCATCGGGCCCTTCGGGATCGGCAGGTTCATCGTGCCGAGGGCCTTGAGTCGCCGGTTGACCTCGGCCACCTGGTCGTTCTTCAGGTTGCGGGGCATCTTCATCAGCTTCGAGTTCAGCCGCCGCAACGGGACCTGGCCGTCCTCGTTGCCGGCCTGCACCTCGTACACCGGTACGTCCGGAACGAACCGGGTGACCTTCTTCCGCTCGGTCGCGAGCAGGTTCGCCACCCGGGTGGGGGAGCCCTCGCCGACCAGAACGACGCCGGGTCGCCCGACCGCACGGTGCACCACGTCCTGGTTTCGGGTGGCTGCCACCCCTGGGGTCACCGTCCACCCGCGGCGGAGCATGTTCAGTGCCGCGGCGGCGGCGCCGGGCTGCCCCTCGACCTGGGCGAACGCCGCCTTCTCGGCCCGCTTGCCGAACACGATCGTTGCGGCCAGGAAGCCGAGCATCAGCCCGATCAGCCCGAAGAAGATCGGCTGGTTCACGAGGAAGCCGATGGCGAGCATGACCGCGAACACCAGGAAGCCGGCGGCGAGCGTGATCCAGCCGACCAGGGGGTCGACCTTCCGGGTCATCTTGTACGCGGACCGGATCTGACCGGTACGGCTCTGCTTCTTCGGCTTCGGGGCCGATTCCTCCTTGCGTGCCATGCCGGGCAGGATACGTGCCCGGCGCTGTGCGTGCCTCCGAGGTTGTTCGCCGGAGGCGGACAGCGGTTACCCGGAAGTGCCGGATCGCCTTGTGGATAAAGGGTTTGCGGGGCCAGGGGTGTCGGTGGTCGCCGGTAGTTTGCCGTGCATGGACGAGCAGCTGGGTCCCCCGAGCAGCGGAGGATCGACCTCGCGGGACGACGCCGACGTGTGGATCGCCGGGGTCCGGCTCGGCTCCGGTTCGCTGGCCGAGGTGGCCGGGCTCCGTGCGACGGTACGAGCGATCGGGGCGGTTCGGGCCGACCAGCTACGCCGGGTGGCCCGGCTCGCGGCTCGCTGTGAGGCCGATGCACGGGCCGCACTGGCTCGCGGGCCGCTGGACGGGACAGGCGCCCCTTCCGAGTCCGAGCTGGTGCACACGGTCGTGACCCACGAGCTGATGGTGGTGCTCGGCATCAGCAAGAGGGCTGCCGAAGACCTGGAGGCGCTGGCCACCCGGCTGGTCCGGGTGCTGCCCGCCACCCTCGCAGCGCTGGAGGAGGGCCTGATCGACCTGCCGCGAGCCGAGGCGCTTGCGCAGGAGACGGCCCTTCTCCACGATGCCGCGGCTCGGGAGGTGCAGGCCTTGGTGCTGCCGGCAGTGCTCGCCGGGCAGGGTCCCTGGGACGGGCCGTCGCCGCGGCAGTGGCGGGCCCGGGTGCAGCGCGCGGTGGTCAAGGTCGACGCCGACGCGGCCCGCCGCCGTCGCGAAGCTGCGATCCGCGACCGGATGGTCCGCGCGTGGCCTCAGGGCGACGGCACCGGGGTGCTGCAGATCGTCGCTGCAGATGTGGACATCGCACTGGCCGACCGCGTCATCACCGACCTCGCCCAGGCCTGGCCTGCCACCGGCGCCGACGGCGTGCGGTTGAGCATGGACCAGCGGCGGGTGGACGCCCTGATGGACGTGTTCACGCGCATCGCGGGGGGCCGGGACCTGCGCAGCGTCACCGCGCGGCGGGAGCGCGAGGTGGGACTCGTCCTGCACGCCGACACGTTGTTCGGCGACGGCCCCGCCAAGGGCGACCCTGGAGAGCTGCGCGGATTCGGCGCACCCGCTCCGGTCGATCCGCAGTCGGCTGCCGGGCTGGCGCGCGCCGAGATCGGCCGAGGTGCGGCCACCCGGGTGCTGCTCGTCGATGCCGACGGCATGTTGCGCCGGACCATCCGGCTGCCGCATGCCCCGACCGGTGGCTGGACGAGATCCGAGCTCGGCGCGGCGGTCGTTGCCGCAGTCCCAGGCCTGCCCTCGTTGCGGACGCACCGCTACGCCCCGACGGTGGCGATTGCCGAGCACGTCCGGACGGCGCAACCGCGCTGCGCCTCGTATGACTGCGCCCGGACGTCCTATCGCTGTGACCTGGACCATGACCGGGCCTGGCCGCGTGGACCAACCTGTGTGACAAACCTGTGTCCTCGCTGCCGGCGCGACCACGAGCTCAAGACGCGAGGGCTGGTGTCGACGCGGCTGCACGGCGACGGGTCGGTCAGCACGACAACCCTGCTGGGGGTCGTCGTCAGAACTCGCCCCGAGCCGCTGCCCGGCCACGGACTCGGCGAGACCTACTCGAGCGCGCCCCGCGGCTGACCGCGTCGAACGGCAGTCAGGCCTCCGACTCGCCCCGCCGGCCAGTGCCCGCGGCCGCCGGCTAGGCCTCCGAGTCTCGGACGCCGGCGAGTGCGCCGAGGTCGACCAGGTCCCGCGCGGTGGGCTGGTCGTCTCGGTGCGCCCTGATGGCAGCGATCGCTTCGTCGGCGTTGCGGCGAGACCCGTCCACGACGCGACGGCTGACGACGCTGAGGGCGGTGGCGACCAGCTCGGGGAAGGATGCCAGCGGTAGCGGCTGAGTTGTCATGTGCTCCAGTGGACCCGCCGCGGGTTACCGGGACGTGACGCACATGAAAAACCTGGGTCAAACAACCTCAGAACTCGGTTAGGCGGGCGTGCGCGACTGGGTCAGGCCGAGGGGGCGACTGGGTTATGCGGACGTCGGCGCCCGGCGCGCCTCGATCGCCTGGCGGTAGAGCCGTCCGGCGCGGTACGACGAGCGCACCAGTGGACCCGAGAGCACGCCCGCGAAGCCCACCTGCTCGGCTTCCTCGCCCATCTCGACGAATTCCTCTGGGCGCACCCAGCGGCTGACCGGGTGGTGGCGCGGTGAGGGCCGGAGGTACTGGGTGATCGTGAGCAGCTCGCACCCGGCCTCGTGCAGGTCGCGCATCGTCTCGCTCACCTCGCTGGGCTCCTCGCCCATGCCGAGGATGAGGTTGGACTTGGTGACCAGTCCGGCGGCGCGGGCCTGGCGGATCACGTCGAGGGAGCGGTCGTAGCGGAAACCGGGCCGGATGCGGCGGAAGATGCGCGGCACCGTCTCGATGTTGTGGGCCAGCACCTCGGGAGCGGAACCGAACACCTCGTCGAGCTGCTCGGACTTGGCGTCGAAGTCGGGGATCAGCAGCTCGACACCAGTGCCCGGGTTCAGCCCGTGGATGCGGCGCACGGTCTCGGCGTACAGCCATGCACCACCATCGGGCAGGTCGTCGCGCGCGACACCGGTGACCGTGGCGTAACGAAGCCCCATGGCCTGGACCGACTCGGCCACCCGGCGCGGCTCGTCACGGTCCAGCTCCTGCGGCTTGCCGGTGTCGATCTGGCAGAAGTCGCACCGGCGGGTGCACTGGTCGCCCCCGATGAGGAAGGTGGCCTCGCGGTCCTCCCAGCACTCGAAGATGTTGGGGCAGCCGGCTGCCTCGCAGACGGTGTGCAGGCCCCCGCGCTTCACCAGCGACTTCAGCGCGGTGTACTCGGGGCCCATCTTCGCGCGGGTCTTGATCCACGCGGGCTTCTTCTCGATCGGCGTCTCGCTGTTGCGGACCTCGAGGCGCAGGAGCTTGCGGCCCTCCGGAGCGATCGTCACGCCACCAGCCTACGACGACGGTGATCGTGAAGGATCACCCCAGCAAGAACAAGGGTGATCCTTCACGATCACGGAGGGGTGCTAGTTGAGGTGGGCGAGCTGGCGGGCCCGGTCACGCACGCCCTTGCTCATCTCGGACGGGCGCTGCTGCTCCCCGGCGTACGCGTTGATCGCGAGGATCGCGGCGGTCGTCGCGGGCACTGCCCACTGCAGGGCCTTGAGCTGCTGCTGGGCATTGGCGACGTCGGGCGGGGTCTGCGCGCTGGGGTCGGTTCCGGAGGACACCGGCATGTCCTGCTGGGAGGCGACCTTGCGGCCGAGGATCCGGCTGTACGCCGTGACCCCGAGCGCCGCACCGGTGAGCACGGTCTTGAGCGCGGTCATCCCGGCCACGCCCTTCTGGCCGGTGACGCGCTTGCGGTTCGCCAGCAGGATCCCGGCACCGCCGAGCAGGTGAGCGCCGATGGCCCCGGCGTTCAACGGCGTCCAGCGGTCCCAGCCCTCGTTGACGACCCGGCCGCGCTGCTTCGGGTCGTCGACCGCCCCGGCGGCGGCGTTGAGCCCGACAGCGCCCATCAGCGAGCCGCCGAACCATGCGGCGAGACCCACGTCGTGCAGCGTTCGGACCAGCGTGTTGCGAGCCATGAGAGGTTCCTCCAGGGTGACGAGTGTCGGCGAGTTGTCTCGTGTGCCCCGTTGTGCCGCCGACTAACACGGCGAGCGATGCCGCAGAGGTTTGCGGGTCGTTCAGGAGCCGAGGACCTCGGCCAGCCGCTTCTCGACGTAGGGCAGCGCGTCCGCGACGCCCACCGACCGGCCCGTCTCCTGCGACAGCGAGGTCACGGTGGCATCGGCTATGCCGCACGGCACGATGCGGTCGAACCAGCTGAGGTCGCAGTCGCAGTTCAGCGCGAAGCCGTGCATGGTGACGCCCTGGGACACCCGGATCCCGATGGCGGCCACCTTGCGGTCCTGCCCTCCCTGGTCGTCCACCACCCAGACGCCGGACCGGCCCGCCACCCGGGTGGCGACCACGCCGAGATCCGCGCAGGCCAGGATCAGCGCCGCCTCGACGCGGCGCACGTGGGCGACCACGTCGACCGGGTCGGGGAGGGCAACGATCGGATAGCCGACCAGCTGACCGGGACCGTGCCAGGTGATCTTTCCGCCGCGGTCGACGTCGATCACGGGCGTCCCGTCGACGGGGCGCTCGTGCGGCGAGGTGCGGCGGCCGGCGGTGTAGACGGGTGGGTGTTCGAGCAGCAGCACCGTGTCGGGCGCGGTGCCGGCGACCCGGGCCGCGTGCAGCTCGCGCTGCTCGGCCCACGCCTCGTCGTACGCGACGAGACCGCGGTGGACCTGCACCAGCTCCGGCACCCCGCCAGCCTACGCTGGGCGGATGGCCGCCCCCGCTCCCTTGCGCGTCGCCCTGGTCGGCTACGGCATGGCCGGGCATGACTTCCACGGGCCGCTGCTCGGCGCCACGGATGGTCTCGCGGTGACTCACGTGGTGACCTCCGACCCGGCCCGGGTCGAGGGGGTCCACGCTGACCTCCCCAAGGCGGTGACCGTGCCGCGGGCCGCCGACCTGTGGCCGCTCGCGGAGGACCTCGACCTCGTGGTGCTGGCCTCCCCGACGGCAGCGCACGCGGCGCAGGCGCTCGACGCGATCGCGGCCGGGCTGCCGGTGGTCGTCGACAAGCCGCTCGGGGTCGACGCCGCCGAGGGCAGGCGCGTGGTGGAGGCCGCGGAGGCCGCCGGCGTACCCCTCACCGTCTTCCAGAACCGGCGGTGGGACTCCGAGCACCTGACCGCCCGCCGGCTGCTGGCCGAAGGTGCGCTCGGCGACGTCGTGCGCTACGAGGCGCGCTACGAGCGCTGGCGGCCGGAGCCCAAGCAGCGCTGGCGCGAGAACCTCCCGGCGACCGAAGGAGGCGGGCTGCTGCTGGATCTGCAGTCGCACCTCGTCGACGGCGCACGGGACCTGTTCGGGCCGGTCGTCTCGGTGTTCGCGGAGCTCGCCGCGTTGACGACGGTCGGTGAGGACGTGACGTTCCTCGTCCTGGAGCACGCCTCGGGCGTGCGCAGCCATCTCGGCGCCACGTCGCTGGCCGGTGCGCCCGGGCCGCGGACCCGCATCCTCGGGCGGACCGGTTCCTACATCGTCGCCAACGTGGCAGGGGAGACCTCGGCGTACGCCGAGTGGTCGGACCCCGACGACGACCACCGGGGCTGGCTCGTCGCGGGCGATGAGCGCCGGGCGGTGCCCCGGGAGCCGGGGGACTGGTCGGCCTTCTATGCCGCTGTCGTCGCGATGCTGCGCGACGGCGGGCCACCTCCCGTGGACCCCTGGGACGCGGTCGCGGTGCTGGAGATCCTCGACGCCGCGCAGCGGTCGGCCCGCGATGGCGTCGTGGTGTCGCTGGGCTGACCGGGCCCCGCCGCGTCAGTCGGTCGCGGCCCCCGGCAGCAGCCGCGGCTCGATGCGCGTCTCCTCGACCGACCCGTCGGCGCGGCGCTCCACCCGGTACGCCGCAACCCCGGGCCGGTCGGCCACCGCCTCGACCAGCTCGGTGCCCTCGTAGGACAGCCCGACGCCGTCGTCGGTGGCGTAGGACATCGGCAACGTGCCGTCGCCTACCAGCCGGTGCAGCAATGGCCGGCGCTCTTCCTCCGAGTCGTAGTGGACCCCGTTGCCGTAGGGCAGCAGGCCCAGGCCGTTGGTGACCGCGCGAAGCGTGCGCCCGAACGAGTCGGTGGGGCCTCCCACGTGCCAGCAGATGGATCCCGCCGAGACGCCGGCGAGCACCACGCCCGCTTCCCAGCACTCACGCATGATCTCGTCCAGTCCGTGCACCCGCCAGACCGCCAGCAGGTTGGCGACCGACCCGCCGCCGACCCAGATCACGTCCTGCGCCAACAGGTGCGCGCGCACGTCCTCGACGTTGGGCATCGCGAACAGCTCGAGCGTCGACGGGCGCGCGTCGCCGGCCGCGAACGCGCGGTGGAAGGCCGCCACTCCGTTGATGCTGTCGCCGACTGCGGTGCCGAGGTAGCAGATGCGGGGCCGTTCGGAGTTGCCCGCGAGGGCGAACGCGTGCTCGATGAGCGGCCCCCGCTTCCAGTGGAACGGTCCGACATCGTCCGGCAGGAAACCGCCCGAGGTGGCAAGGATCTTCATGACGGACGACCGTAGCCGGACCTCCTGTGGACAACGCGGGTCGGGCGATCGGCCGGCTGCGACAGGGTGGCACCGTGACCACGGCACGCGGTCGGCATGCGCGCAACGTCCCGGCGGATGGCGAGGTACGTCGGGGCCGCACCCTCGCCACCGTGGGTGCCGTCGCGGCCGCGTGCGCGGGGGTGGCAGCCGGTGCCACCTGGGCGGGCGGCTGGCCGCACGATGCCATCGCGGGGACGCCGCAGCCGGCGGCCCGGCTGCCGGCGGCTGTCCGGCCGCTTGTCGCACCCGACTGGCCGGCACTGCTGACGGAGCTCGACACCCGGCGGTCGGCGGCGTTCGCCTCCGGGGATGCCCGACGTCTCGACGGCGTCGACGCCCCGGGCTCGCCCGCCCTTCGGAGGGACCAGGCGCTGCTCTCCCGGCTCGGCGCCGAGGGCCTCACAGCGGGAGGCGTCCGGCTGCGCGCCTCGTCGGTCCGGCTGACCCGTGGGACCGGCATCCGGGCCGAGCTGACGGTCGTCGACTCGCTGCTGCCCTACTGGCTGGTCGCGAAGGACGAGACCGTGGCCACCGCCCGTCCCGGACGCGGACCGCAGCGCTGGTCGGTCACCCTCGCGCGGGTGAGTGCGGGGTGGCGGGTGTTCGACGTCCGCCGGCTCTAGCCCACCAGCTCGGCCCGCAACGCCGAGTCGAGGTCCGGGTAGTCGAAGGTGAACCCGGCGCCCAGCAGCCGGCGAGGGACCACCCGCTGACCGCCGAGCAGGTCGACGGCGAAGTCGCGCAGTGCCAGCCGCAGGGCCGCGCCTGGGACGCGGAGCACGGCCGGGCGGTGCACGGCGCGCCCGAGGGCCTTGGTGAACTCGGCGTTGGTCACCGGCTCCGGGGCGCAGATGTTGACCGGACCGGAGATCTCGTCTCGGTCGAGCAGGAAGCGGACGGCCCGGACGTAGTCGGTGAGCGCGACCCAGCTCCAGTACTGCTGTCCGGAGCCGACGCGTCCCCCGAGTCCCAGCCGGAACGGGAGCAGCAGCGGCGCCAGCGCCCCGCCCGACCCGGACACGACAACAGCGGTGCGCATCGGGACCACGCGGATCCCGGCGTCCGCTGCCGGCGCGGTCGCGGCCTCCCACTCGCGGGCGATCTCGGCGATGTAACTGTCGCCAGCCGCGCAGGACTCGTCGAGCACCTCCACCCCGGGGTTGCCGTAGTACCCGACCCCCGACGCCGAGAGCAGGGCGCGGGGGCGGGGGTCGAGCCCGGCCAGCGCTCGCGACAGGGTCGTCGTCCCACTCGTCCGGCTCTCGAGGACGAGACGCTTGTACGCCGGGGTCCACGGCCGACCGCCGAGGCTTGCGCCGGCGAGGTGGATCGCTGCCTCGACGCCGTGCAACGAGGCGGTGTCCACGGTGCCCCCGGACGGGTCCCACCGGACCTCGTCCGGTGCGGTCGGTTCCCGGCGTACGAGGCGCAGGACGTCGTGGCCGTCGACCCGCAGTGAGCGGACCAGCGCCGTACCGAGCAGGCCGGACGCCCCGGTGACCGCGACCTTCACGGACCGGGCCTCGATCGAGGGCTCACAGCCCCAGGTCGGCCTCGAACGCGCCGTCCTCCAGCCGCTGCTTGACCGTCGTGAGGAAGCGGGCAGCGTCGGCTCCGTCGACGATGCGGTGGTCGTAGGAGAGCGCGAGGTAGCACATGGACCGGACGGCGATGGTCTCGCCCAGGTCGTCGTCGTCCACCACGACGGGGCGTTTGACGACGGCGCCGGTGCCGAGGATGCCGACCTGCGGTTGGTTGATGATCGGTGTGTCGAACAGCGCGCCGCGACTGCCGGTGTTCGTCAGCGTGAACGTGCCGCCGCCGAGCTCGTCAGGGGTGATCTTGTTGCTGCGGGTGCGCTCCGCCAGATCGGCGATCTTGCGAGCGAGCCCGGCGATGTTCAGGTCGCCGGCGTCCCTGACGACTGGCACCAGCAGACCTCGATCGGTGTCGACCGCGACTCCGAGGTGCTCGGCGTCGTAGTAGGTGATCTCACCCTTCTCCATGTCGATGCTCGCGTTGAGCTTGGGGTGCGACTTCAGGGCCTCGATCGTCGCCTTCGCCAGGAACGGGAGGAAGGACAGCTTGACGCCCTCGCGGGCCTCGAAGTCGCCCTTGGCGCGCGCTCGCAGCCGAGCGATCCGGGTGAGATCCACCTCGACGACGGTGGTGAGCTGCGCGGAGACCTGCAGGGACTCGACCATGCGCGCGGCGATCACCTTGCGCAGTCGCGACATCTTCTCGGTGGTGCCCCGCAGCGGGGAGACGGCCGGCGCCGGAGTGCCGGCGCTGGCAGCCGGTGCGGCTGCCGGCGCCGATGGCTGCTGCTTTTGGGCGGCCGCAGCCTCCAGCACGTCCTGCTTGCGGATGCGGCCGCCGACTCCGGTGCCGCGAAGCGAGGAGAGGTCGACGCCGTGCTCAGTGGCGAGCTTGCGCACCAGGGGGGTGACGTACGCGTTCGCGTCGCCCTCGGACGACGCTGCCCGAGACGGTGCTGCCGGCTGTTGCGCAGGGGGCGGGGCCGCCTGCTGCTGTTGCGGGGGAGGCGCCTGCTGCTGTTCCTGCTTCGGCGCCTGCTCCTGCTTGGGGGCTGGCGCCTCCTGCTCTTGTTCCTGCTTCGGAGCGGGCGCCTCCTGCTTCTGCTC
>JAVEDB010000180.1 GCA_030841185.1 Actinomycetota bacterium | reverse complement strand
GCCGTTCCGCTCCGGCCGGCCCGACGACCCCCGGCCCCCGAAGTACATCCTCGACATGTTCCCCTACCCGTCCGGCGACCTGCACCTCGGTCACGCCGAGGCCTACGCCCTGGGGGACGTGGTCGCGCGGTACTGGGTACAGCGCGGTTTCAACGTCATGCACCCGATCGGCTGGGACTCCTTCGGCCTGCCCGCTGAGAACGCGGCCATCCAGCGGGGCATCGACCCACGGGTCTGGACCTACGAGAACATCGCGGTCCAGCGGGCCGCCATGCGCCGCTATGCCTGCTCGTTCGACTGGGATCGCGTCCTGCACACGTCGGACCCCGAGTACTACCGCTGGAACCAGTGGCTGTTCCTGCACTTCTTCGAGCGTGGCCTGGCTTACCGGCGGCCGTCGCTGGTCAACTGGTGCCCCAAGGACCAGACCGTGCTGGCCAACGAGCAGGTGATCGCCGGTCGCTGCGAGCGCTGCGACACCTTGGTCGTGAAGAAGAAGCTGACTCAGTGGTACTTCAAGATCACCGAGTACGCCGACCGCCTGCTGGACGACATGGACCAGCTCGAGGGCAAGTGGCCGGACAAGGTCCTGACGATGCAGCGGAACTGGATCGGCCGCTCGACGGGAGCCGACGTCCAGTTCGCGATCGAGGGCCGCACCGATCCGGTCACCGTCTACACCACCCGGCCGGACACGCTGTTCGGTGCGACGTTCTTCGTCGTCGCCCCCGACAGCGACCTGGCGGCGGAGCTGGCCACCGGTTCGCCCGCGGAGGGCGAGTTCTCGGCGTACCTGGAGAAGGTCCGCGGAGAGAGCGAGATCGACCGGCTGTCGACGGAGCGCGAGAAGACCGGCGTCTTCCTGCAGCGCTACGCGATCAACCCAGTCAACGGTGAGCGGCTGCCCATCTGGGCCGCCGACTACGTCCTGGCCGACTACGGCCATGGCGCGATCATGGCGGTGCCGGCGCACGACCAGCGCGACCTGGACTTCGCTCGCCGCTTCGCCCTGCCGGTCCGAGTCGTCGTCGACACCGGCGACGACGACCCGGCGAGCACCGGCGTGGCCACCAACGGTGACGGCGTCATGGTCAACTCCGGGGAGCTGGACGGCCTGGACAAGCAGGCCGCGATCGCCCGGATCACCGACGTGCTGGCCGAGCGAGGAGTGGGCGCTGCGGCGGTCAACTACCGGCTGCGCGACTGGCTGATCTCCCGGCAGCGCTACTGGGGCACCCCGATCCCGATCATCCACTGCCCATCCTGTGGCGAGGTGCCCGTCGCCGTGGATCAGCTGCCGGTCGAGCTGCCCGACGCGACGGGGCTGGACCTGCGCCCGAAGGGCATCTCACCGCTGGGTGGTGCCGAGGACTGGGTCAACGTCGAGTGCCCACGATGCGGCGGTGCTGCCCGTCGGGACACCGACACGATGGACACCTTCGTCGACTCGTCGTGGTACTTCCTGCGGTTCTGCTCACCGGGGCGCACCGACGTGCCCTTCGACAAGGCGGACGTCGAGCACTGGGCGCCGGTCGACCAGTACATCGGCGGGGTGACGCACGCGATCCTGCACCTGCTGTATGCGCGGTTCTTCACCAAGGTGCTGTACGACCTGGGGATGGTCTCGTTCACCGAGCCGTTCACCCGGCTGCTGAACCAGGGCATGGTCATCATGGGCGGCTCCGCCATGTCGAAGTCGCGGGGAAACCTGGTGCGGCTGTCCGACGAGCTGGCCGCGCACGGTGTCGACGCCGTGCGGCTGACGATGGTGTTCGCCGGTCCACCGGAGGAGGACATCGACTGGGCCGACATGTCCGCTGCCGGGTCGGGACGGTTCCTGGCCCGCGCGTGGCGGCTGTCCGGTGACGTCGGCAGCGAAGCCGGCACCGATCCGACGACGGGCGACGTGGCCCTGCGCAAGGTCACCCACCACACGATCGATGAGGTCACCCGCGCGGTCGAGGGCATGCGCTTCAACGTGGCCGTCGCCCGGATCATGGAGCTGGTCAACGCTGCCCGCAAGGCCATCGACACCGGATGCGGGCCGGCCGACCCTGCGGTTCGTGAGGCCGTCGAGGCGGTCGCCGTGATGCTGTCCCTCGTCACGCCGTACACCGCCGAGGAGATGTGGCAGCGGCTGGGCCACGAGCCGACAGTTGCGTTGGCGGGGTGGCCCGACCTCGACCGGTCCCTGCTGGTCCAGGAGTCGGTGACCTGCGTCGTGCAGGTGGCCGGAAAGCTGCGGGACAAGTTCGAGGTCAACCCTGCGATCGGCGAGGACGAGCTGCGGGAGCTGGCGCTCGGCTCCGAGGCAGTCCAACGGGCGTTGGAGGGGCGGGCGGTGCGCACCGTCATCGTCCGGCCGCCCCGGCTGGTCAACGTCGTACCGGCGTAGCCTCACGCCCATGCCCCAGACGTCAGCGAGCACGGCGATCATCACCGACTCGACGGCCTATCTCCCGCGCTCGCTCGTCGCCGACAACGACATCCGGGTCGTGCCGCTGCAGGTCGTGATCGGGGGAACGGCGTACGACGAGGGGTCGGAGGCCAGCGCGGCGACAGTCGCCCAGGCCCTGCGCTCGTGGACGCCGGTCAGCACCTCACGGCCGGGCCCGTTCGCCTTCCTGTCGGCGTACGAGCAGGCGGCCGAGGAGGGCGCGGACGGGATCGTGTCGATCCACCTCTCGGCCGACATGTCCGGCACGTACGAGTCGGCGGTGCTCGCGGCGAAAGACGCACCCGTGCCGGTGCGCGTCGTTGACTCGCGGTCGCTCGGCATGGGACTCGGGTACGCCGTGGTGACGGCCGCGCAACTGGCCGCGTCTGGCGCCGGCGTGGACGACGTGGCGACCGCCGCGGAGAAGCGGGCGGCGTCGTCGAAGACCGTGTTCTACGTCGACACCCTCGAGTACCTGCGGCGCGGCGGCCGGATCGGTGCGGCGGCGGCGTTCCTCGGATCGGCGTTGGCGGTGAAGCCGTTGCTGCACCTCGTGGACGGGCACATCGAGCCGCTGGAGAAGGTGCGGACAGCGGCGCGGGCGATCTCCCGCCTCGAGGAGGTCGCGGTCGGTCACGCCGGTGACGCCGAGGTGGACATCGCCGTGCATCACCTCGTCAACCGGGACCGGGCCGACGCGCTCGCCGAGCGACTCCGGGACAGAGTGCCGCGGCTCGGTCAGCTGCAGATCAGTGAGGTGGGCGCGGTCGTCGGAGCCCATGTCGGACCCGGCATGCTCGCGGTCGTCGTCGCGCCGAGGTGAGCGCTCTCGCGGTCGCGGCGGCCGCGGTCGTGGGCTACCTGCTCGGAGCGGTGTCACCGGCGGCGCTGATCGCCCGTGCCCGCGGCATCGACCTGCGCGGCGAGGGGTCAGGAAACCCGGGCGCCACGAATGTCGGCCGACTGCTCGGACTGCGGTGGGGAGTCCTCGTCGGTGTGCTCGACGTGCTCAAGGGCTTCGTCCCCGCGGTGCTGTTCTTCACGTTCTTCGGTGACGGCGCGGGCGAGGTGGCCGGGGCCGCAGCCGTCGTCGGTCATGTCAGCTCGCCGTTCCTGCGCGGTCGTGGTGGCCGGGGCGTCGCCACGGCGTTCGGTGCGGTCCTCGGAGTGGCCGCCTTCTGGGCGTTGGCGCTGATGGTGGTGTTCGCCGTCGTGGCCGCTCTGAGCCGGTGGGTCGGCCTCGCGTCGATGGCGGCCGGGATCGCGCTCGTCGTGATCGCCCTCGTGACCGACGCGGACACCGACCAACGGATCTGGGCGGTGTTCCTCGCGGTGGTGATCCTCGTTCGGCACCGGACCAACGTCGTGGCGCGCTGGCGCGCCTGGCGGGTCTACGGCTGAGCCGTCCACAGGCCGGGGCCCTCCACCGATCCGGCAGCGCACCGGCATGGGCCGTCGTCGCTTCCTAGCGTCGTGAGGTGACCAGGCGCCGACGCACGCACGCCGGTGCACGCACCCGGACAGCGGAGGAGACGGCCGCCATCGCCCGCGCCCGGCTGCAGCGGCTGGCCGGTACGGAGCCGTCGGCCGACGTCCCGGAAAGCGCAGCGCCCGCCGCTGCGCCGTCCGCGACCGAGCCGCAGTCGCCGGCGTCCCGCGGCCTACGGAGTCTTTCCGCCGGGCTCGCCGACCGCCTCCCGCCCGCGGTCCGGGCCGCCCGGCTCGCACCCGGCGGGCGGGCGCTGGCCGGCCTGGCCGGCGTCGCGGTCGCCGGTCTGGTGCTCGGCGTCGCGCTGGTGTGGCTGGCCCGGCCCTCGGTGCAGGCCGCGCCCCCCACGCCGCCACGGGTGACGCGGGTATCCGCGTCGTCCCCGTCCGTGCCCCAGCTCGTCGTGCACGTGGCCGGCGCCGTGCGCCGGCCCGGCCTGGTGGAGCTGGCCGGGCACGCGCGCGTCGCCGACGCGCTGGCTGCTGCCGGCGGCCCGGCCCGCGACGCCGAGCTCGCCAGCGTCAATCTCGCCCGTCCGGTCGTCGACGGTGAGCAGATCGTCGTACTCACCAAGGGGGCCGCCCCTGCGGCGGGCACCTTTCCCGGAGTGGCCCCAGGTGGTGGCGGTCCCGTCGACCTGAACGCAGCCACGCTGGCTCAGCTGGACGGCCTGCCGGGAGTGGGCCCGGTGCTCGCCCAGCGCATCGTGGACTGGCGCTCCGCGCACGGCCGGTTCGGCTCGGTCGACGAGCTGCGCGAGGTGACCGGGATCGGCGCCGCTCGGTTCGCGGACCTCAAGGCCCGGGTGCGGGTGTGACGGCGGGTGCGGTCGGCGGCGTCGACCCGCCGGCGGCTCGGCTGGACCTCCGGCTGGTGCTCCCCGCCCTCGCCGCCTGGCTCGGGGCAATCGTGGGCACCGGCACCCGGTCAGCGGACTGGCCCGTCCTCGTTGCCGGCTGCGCGGCAGTGGTCCTCGCGGCCGCAGTCGCGTGGCGTCGGGCGTGGCTGGCCGCCGCAGCGGTCCTGCTGTGCGCCACGCTGGGACTCGCTGTCGCCGGGCTGCGAGTCGCCCAGATCCACCTCGGCCCCGTCGACGGGCTCGCCCGGCGTCGGGCGGCGGTCGAAGTCACCCTTGTCGTGACGGGTGATCCCCGGCTGCACCTGGGGCGGACATCGGGCCAGCGGCGCGGCCAGGACCTCTACGTTGTGCCCGCCCGGCTCCTCGTCGTGTCCACCGGTGCGTACCGGGCCGGGATCCGGTCGCCTGTCCTCGTCCTTGCGACCGACCGCCGCTGGCAGGACCTGCTGCCCGGCCAGCACCTCACGACCTGGGGCCGGCTCGAGCCGGCGCGCCCGGGACAGCCGCTGGCGGCCGTGGTCATGGTCCGCGGGCCGCCGCGCCTGGTTGGCAGGCCGCCCGTCGTGCAGCGGGTGGCCGGGAGCCTGCGCGCCGGTCTTCGCGGGGCGGTCCGCGGCCTGCCCGTGGCCGAACGCGGTCTGGTGCCGGGTCTCGTGGTGGGCGACACCTCCGGGATGCCTGCGGAGCTGGTGGATGAGTTCCGTACGGCGGGGCTCACCCATCTCGTCGCCGTCTCCGGTGCCAACCTCGCGATCGTCTGCGGCTTCGTGCTGTGGGTCGGCCGGTGGGCCGGCCTGCGCGGCCGGCTGCTCCCGGCCTGCGGTGCGCTGGCCCTGCTCGGCTTCGTGATCCTGGCCCGCCCGCAGCCGTCGGTGCTCCGGGCCGGCGCGATGGGTCTCGTGGGGCTGCTCGCGCTCGCCACCGGCCGGCGGCGCGGCAGCCTCGCCGCGCTCGGGGCCGCGGTCCTCGCGCTCGTCGTGGTCGACCCCTGGTTGGCCCGCTCGTACGGCTTCGCCCTCTCGGTGCTCGCGACCGGCGGCTTGCTGCTGCTTGCCGGGCCGTGGGCGGAGCGGCTCCGGGCCACCGGCGTGCCCGGGCCGGTCGCCGCGGCACTGGCCGTGCCGGCGGCTGCTCAGGTGGCCTGCGCTCCCGTCATCGCCCTGCTGTCCGGCCAGGTGAGCCTCGTCGCCGTGTTCGCCAACCTGCTCGCCGCGCCCGCCGTGGCGCCGGCGACCGTCCTCGGCGTCCTTGCCACGCTCGCCGGTGGTTTCTCCGCGCGGATCGCGGTGGCCCTCGGCTGGGCCGCGGGTGCACCCGCGTGGTGGATCGTCGCGGTGGCCCACCGTTCGGCCGCGGTGCCGCACGCCACCCTGCCCTGGGCCGCATCGTGGTCCGGCGCCCTGCTTCTCGCCGGGCTGCTCCTTGCGGGGGTGCTGCTGGCGCCGCGGGTGGCCCGGCACCGCCGCGCCGCCGCGGCGTCAGCGGTGACGTTGCTCGTCGCCTGCACGATCCGGCTCGCGGCGCCTGCGTGGCCGCCCGTGGGATGGCTGCTCGTTGCCTGCGACGTCGGGCAGGGTGACGCGCTGGTGGTGTCGACGGGTCCGCATTCGGCCGTGGTCGTGGACACCGGCCCCGACCCCTCCCTCGTGGACCGATGCTTGCGCGACCTTCGGGTCCGCTCGGTCCCGCTCGTGCTGCTCACCCACCTGCACGCCGACCACGTCGAGGGGTTGCCGGGCGTGCTGCGCGGCCGGCGCGTCGGGGAGGTGATGCGCGGCTTGTACGACGAGCCAGCGGCCGAACTCGTTCGGGTGAGTCGCTGGGCGGCTGCCGCTCGGGTGCCGATCACCCGGACCGTCGTGGGCGACCGGGTGCAGGTGGGTCCGCTGACCTGGCGGGTCGTCTGGCCGGAACGGGTGATCGACGGCGAGGGCTCGACGCCCAACAACTCCAGCGTGGTCGTAGTCGCGGAGACAGGCGGTGTGCGACTGCTGCTCACGGGAGACGTCGAGCCGGCCGCACAGCGGGCCATCCTCACTCGGTGGAAGCCGGAGCAGATCGACGTGCTCAAGGTGCCGCACCATGGCTCGGCGTACCAGGAGCCGGCGTTCCTCGCCGCGGTGCACCCGCGACTTGCCGTGATCTGCGTCGGGGTCGACAACGACTACGGACACCCGGCTCCGGAGACAGTGCGCCGACTCGCCGCGCTGGGTGCCGTGGTCGGTCGCACCGATCGCGACGGCCCGCTGGCAGTGGCCGGTCCAGCAGCGCACCTCCGCCTCGTCAGGGCCGGCCGGTAACGTGGCGGGCGATGCCCACCCCCGACGCCCCACCACCCGTGACGCTCGTCATCGGGCCTGAGGAGCTGCTGCGCGACCGGGCCGTCACTGCGGTCGCGCAGGCGTCCCGGGCGGTGGACCCCGCGACGGAGGTGCGCGATCTCACTGCGGTCGGGCTGGAGACGGGGACGGTCACCGGTCTGGCCAGCCCGTCCTTGTTCGGGGAGCGCACGGTGATCGTCGTCCGGGATGTCCAGGACGCGGCCGGGGAGCTCGTGGAGGAGCTCACGGCGTACCTGGCGGATCCCGCCGAGGACACGGCTCTCGTCCTCGTGCACGGGGGCGGCGCGAAGGGCAAGGCGCTGGTGGACGCGGCCAAGAAGTCGGGTGCGCCAGTGCTGGAGTGCCAGCAGATCAAGTGGGAGAGCGACAAGATCAAGTTCGTGATGGCGGAGTTCGCCGCGGCCCGGCGCCGGATCAGCGGGGATGCCGCGGTCGCGCTCGTCGGGGCCGTGGGCAGCGACCTGCGCGAGCTCGCCAGCGCCTGCAGCCAGCTGGTGGCGGACACCGGCGGCGTGGTGGACGTGTCGGTGGTCGAGCGCTACCACGCCGGTCGGGTAGAGGTGAGCGGCTTCACGGTCGCCGACGCCGCCGTCGAGGGACGCTGCGAGGACGCGCTCCGACTGCTCCGGCAGGCGCTGGCCACCGGTGTCGACCCGGTGCCGCTCAACGCGGCGCTGGCGATGGGGCTGCGCAACCTGGCCCGGGTGGGCAGCGCTCCTCGCACCGCCCGGCCCGACGACCTGGCCCGCGAGCTCGGCCTCGCGCCGTTCATGGTCCGCAAGGCACGCGGGCAGCTGCCCGGCTGGTCGCAGGCCGGGGTCGCAGCGGCGCTGACCGCCGTGGCCGAGGCTGACGCCCAGATCAAGGGCGCCGGCACCGACCCCGTCTACGCGCTGGAACGAGCCGTCGTCACGATCGCCCGCTCCCGGGGCGAGCGCTGACCGGCGGCTAGATGCCGCGGCGGCGCAGCCAGTCGAGGCAGACCTCGCCCTGCGCCCGCTGGAAGGCGCGCACGGTCGGCATCCGGGCGACGCTGGGACGTCGGCACGCCTCCGCGAAGTAACCGGCCGCCCCTGCCACCACCGAGGTCACCGCCTCCCGGGAGACGCCCTCGAGGATCCCGGACCGCTCCAACAGCGCGTCGGGGTCGTGGCCGCCGTACAGCGTCGGATTGATGGCGAACAGCACGAGGTCGACCCAGGGGGCGCCCCGGCAGGCCCACGGCCAGTCGACCACCACGACCCGGTCCGCGGCGATCAGCAGGTTGTCGGCGCGGAGGTCGACGTGCAGGAGCGTGTCGCCGCGGACCGCCGGCAACGACGCACGGCCGAGCTCGGCGAGTCGGTCCAGGTGCTGCGCCGCCCACGGATCGAGATCCGCGGGCGGGTCCGCGGCGATGCGGTCCCAGGCCGTGAACTCGGTGGCGAGGTCCTCCTCGAGCAGCGGTACGTCGATGGGCGGCGCCGGGCTCAGGGCGCGACTCATGTCAGCGAGGGCCCTGACAATCCGGTGCAGCTCATCGCGGCGCCACGGCATCTCGGGGTGCCGGCCGTCAACGTCCTCGAGGACCAGGGCCACCCAGTCCCCGTCGTCGTAGGACCCCAGGAGGCGCGGGGCCGGTGCCTCCCGGGGGAGTGCCGCCGTCACCGCGATCTCCCGCCGGTGGATGCCCGGGCTGTCCGGGTTCAGCTCCAGACCCACCGCCTTCACGAACGCCCGCCGGCCTCCCGCCGTCACCACCCGGTCGGCGCTGCCGGGGGAGAAGCCGCCGGGCTGGGAGCGCGCCTCGACCACCTGGCCGCCCAGCACCTCGGCCACCGCGACGTGCACGGCGGCGGGCAGCTCGGCCCAGCTCGCGCGCTGGCCGGCGGCCACGGGGACGGTCATGCAGTCACGGTGTCAGGCGGCCGGGGGGAACGTCGCGGCAATAAAGAACGGCGCCCACCAGCTCGGAGGGCGCCGTCGTGCTGTGCGGGATCAGTGCTGTCCAGGGTCAGAGGGCAGCGGCCCGCTTGGCCATCGCCGACTTCTTGTTGGCGGCCTGGTTGGCGTGGATGACGCCCTTGCTCGCCGCTTTGTCCAGCTCGCGGGAAGCAGTGCGCATGGCGTCCAGGGCCCTGGCGCCGTCGCCGCCGTCAGCCGCCTCGCGGAACCGGCGGATCGACGTCTTCAGAGCCGACTTGACCGCCTTGTTGCGCTGGCGCGCCTTCTCGTTGGTCTTGATGCGCTTGAGCTGGGACTTGATGTTCGCCACGAAGCAACCTCAGATGCGGGGATGGACGGCAGGTCGGTGAAGGTCAGGCAGGCGTGGACCGGAGTCGGTCCGCACGCGACAGAGCAGGCTACCAAGCCCGGGTGGCTGGGCCCAAACCGAGCGCTCGCGCCTCGCTCGGCCTGCTGACGCCCGGGACCACGGAAGGGCCCGGCGGAACACGCCGCCGGGCCCAACCGAACGAACCTCGTGCCGGCTAGCCGACCGACAGCAGGGTCACGTCGTCAGCTCCTGTGTAGGAGATGACGCCGAGCCACCGCTTGTCGGTCGTGAGGCCAGACCACGCCGCCGTCAGAGTCGTCGCCACCCCACTGGTCACCGACGCCGGGTTGGGCGACATGGTCACGTTCCCGGCATCCGCGGAGCCCACCACGAAGTTGCTGATGTGGTACGCCGTGCTGCCACCCGGGGTCGAGAAACCGTTGACGTAGACGTCGTAGGTCCCCGCGGCGGGATTCAGCATGGTGACCTGCTCGTCCGCCGACCCGGAGGCCGAGAGACCGACCAGTTTGCCGCCCTTGTAGACAAACAGGTCGAGGTCGGCCGTGTTGTCGTCGGAGTCCAGGGAGAACCTGGCCGCCTTGGTCCCGGTCAGAACGGTCACCGCATAGTGCTTGGTGGCCGCACTCTCGACCGGGGCGGTCGAATCGAACGCACCCGCCACGACACTGCCGGCCTCCGGCGTGACGCCGACGAGCCCTGCCACCGTGCTGGCGAGCGACCCGCTGGTACCGGGGACGACCTGGTAGGTCGCCGAGCCGCTGACACTGCTGGTGCCGTGCACCTCGGACGGAGCCGAGATCGCCACCGGCCGCACCGTGATCGGCGAGCGCACCGTGAAGGTCTTGTTGGACCACGTCAGCGAACCCTTGGCCCACTGCCCCAACGGAGCGGTGGTCCGCGAGAACGTCACCGTGAACGACCCCGACTGGCCGGCCGCGAGGTTCAGGCTGCGCGGCGTGACGGTCACGTCGAATCCGGGCAGCGCTGCCGATGCTGTGAACTTGGCGCTCGCGCCCGACACGTTGCGAACCGTGCGCGTCACGGTGCGAACACCCGCGAGCCTGCCGACCGCGATCGAGGCCTGGTTCAGGTCAGGACCGGCGAGCGGTGTGAGGGTGTCGTTCGGCGGTGCGAAATGCACACCCTGGCTGACCATGTACCGCCGGTAGTCCGTGGCGGTGGTCGGGTAGACCAGCCCCGGGTTGGCCGCGGCGTTAGGAGCCACCCAGCCGGCGCCCTGCGCGAACGGGTCGCCGGCGCTGGACACGGTGTCACCGGCGCTGGTCATCAGCGCCGACTTGATCTCCGAGGGCAGCCAGTCGGGGTGCTTGGCCATGAGCAGCGCGCCGATGCCCGCGACGTGCGGGGAAGCCATCGACGTACCCGAGTAGAAGTCCCACGACCGACCGTGGTTGGACGGGGGAGCAACCGCGGCGACCACGTCGTTGCCCGGTGCGGTGATGTCCGGCTTGAGGATGTCGCCGCCGGTCGTCGTCGAGGGCCCACGCGAGGAGAAGTCGGTCACCTCGGGAACCTGCGGTGCGGCAGCCAACTCGGTTGCCGTGAGGGGCAGGATCCTGGCCGTGGCACCAGCCGTTGCCGCGTAGGCCTTCACCAGGGCACCGTCGGTGTCGTTGATGTGGACGGCGGGGATCGGCTGGTAGTCGCCGTTCAGCGAGTTCGGCGAGACGTTGGCGAGAACCATGCCGACGCCGCCGGCCCGCTGGACCTCGAAGCCCTTGTCGATGCGGGCGTTGACGCCGCGGTCGCAGATCACGACCTTGCCCGAGGCAAGGGCGGGGTCAAGCGATCCGGCGAAGCAGCGGGAGGCATCGGCAACGGAGGCCGAACCCAGCTTCACCGCGGCTGCTGTGACCAGCGGTGCCGCCGTCGTCAGCGGGCCGGTCGTGGATGCCCCGACGTAACGAGAGCCGTTGCCCAGCTGAACGGCCTGGAAGGCGCGACGGAAGGTGCCCGCCGCGACTGTCGTCAACCAGGGGCTCGGGTGGTCGAGGGTGCTCGCCCCGGGACCGCTGTTGCCGGCCGAGTTGGCGACGAACACGCCTGCGTTCGAGGCGGCCCGGAAGGCCTGCTCGACGGAGTCGAGGATGCTCGACTCGGACGTGCCACCGATCGAGTAGTTGAT
>JAVEDB010000168.1 GCA_030841185.1 Actinomycetota bacterium | reverse complement strand
GAGGGCGAGACCGCGAAGCTGCTGCGGATGGAGGACGAGCTCGGCCGCCGGCTGGTGGGACAGGCGACGGCGGTGCGCGCGGTGTCCGACGCCGTACGCCGGTCGCGCGCCGGCATCTCCGACCCCGACCGGCCGACCGGGTCGTTCCTGTTCCTCGGCCCCACAGGCGTGGGCAAGACCGAGCTGGCGAAGGCGCTGGCCGACTTCCTGTTCGACGACGAGCGCGCGATGGTGCGCATCGACATGAGTGAGTACGGCGAGAAGCACTCGGTGGCCCGCCTGGTCGGCGCCCCTCCCGGCTATGTCGGCTACGAGGAGGGCGGCCAGCTCACCGAGGCGGTGCGCCGTCGGCCCTACTCGGTGGTGCTGCTCGACGAGGTCGAGAAGGCGCACCCGGAGGTCTTCGACGTCCTGCTGCAGGTGCTCGACGACGGACGGCTGACCGACGGGCAGGGTCGGACGGTCGACTTCCGCAACGCGATCCTCATCCTGACGTCGAACCTCGGCTCGGCGTACCTCGTGGAACCCACGATCGAGCCCGACCAGGCGCGCGAGCTGGTGCTGGGGGCGGTCCGGGCGGCGTTCAAGCCGGAGTTCCTGAACCGGCTGGACGAGATCGTCGTCTTCGACGCCCTGAGCACGGACGACCTCGCGCACATCGTCGAGCTGCAGGTGCAGCGGCTGGCGGTGCGGCTGGCGTCGCGGCGGCTGCACCTGGAGGTCACGCCGGAGGCGCGGGACTGGCTGGCGCGGACCGGGTTCGACCCGATGTACGGCGCGCGGCCGCTGCGGCGGCTCGTCCAGTCGGCGATCGGGGACCAGCTGGCCAGGGCACTGCTCGCCGGGGAGATCCGCGACGGCGACACCGTCCTGGTCGAGGTGGACCCGGCCGGCGGGGGTCTGGTGATCCGGACGGCGGCGTCGGCGGCTCCTGGGGCGGCTGCCGAGGCGCCGGCTGAGCCTGCTGGCTGAGGCGGCCTCAGCCGTTCGGCCGTCGGCCAGTCGGGTCGGTTCTCCAGCTATCGGGCACTGCAGAAGGTCGGGGCAACAGTTTCGGTTTGCCCGTCCGATAAGAGAACATGACTCGCTCGAGGCCGGAGAGATGGGTGGACGCATGGCGACGGCGTTGATCACGGGGGCAACCGCCGGGATCGGCCATGCCTTCGCGCGCCGTCTTGCGGCCGACGGGCATGACCTGGTGCTGGTGGCGCGCGACTACGAGCGCCTGGAGCGGACGGCCAAGGAGCTGCACGAGCAGTACGGCATCGATGCCGACGTGCTCGTCGCCGACCTGGTCGAGGACGAGGGGCTCGAGCTCGTCGAGGCCCGGCTGCGCGACCGTGACCGTCCGATCGACATGCTCATCAACAACGCCGGCTTCTCCGTGAACCGCCGCTTCATCCGGGGTGACATCGAGGGCGAGGAGCGCATGCTCCGGATCCTGGTCCTGGCCGTGATGCGGCTGACCCACGCTGCGCTGCCGGGCATGATCGACCGGGGCCATGGCGGGATCATCAACGTCTCGTCGGTTGCCGCGTTCATCCCGCAGGGCACCTACAGCGCGCACAAGGCCTGGGTGAACAGCTTCAGCCGGTCCATCGCGACCGACCTGGCCGGGACCGGCGTGGCCGTCCTGGTGCTGTGCCCCGGCTTCACCCGCACCGAGTTCCACGAGCGGGCGGCCATCGACATGAGCAAGATGCCCCGCTATATGTGGCTCGAGGCCGATTTGGTCGTCGACCAGGGGCTGAAGGCGCTGAGCAAGGACGCGATCGTCTGCGTCCCGGGGCCGCAGTACAAGGTGATCGCGACGATTGCCCGGTTCTTCCCGGTCCGGGCCCTGTCGCGCTACTCCGCCCGTTTCCGTGGTGCCCGCCGCAGCACCGACTCCCGCTCCTCCGTTCGACCCCGTTAGGTCGGCGCCGCCAATTGACCACGTGAGGTGGTCGAGTGGGAGCGGCAACAGCCTTAGAGCACTGTTGCGGGCCCCACTCGCCTGTTGCGGCGACGACGGGTGAGCGATCGGCGACTCAGCCGGCTAGGCCCAGGCACCGCGCATCCGGTCGACGGCCTCGTCGAGCACCTCGTCCTTCTTGCAGAACGCGAACCGCACCAACGGCCGGCCCGCCTCGAGGTCGTCGTAGAAGACCTGGTGCGGGATCGCCACGACTCCGCACCTCTTGGGCAGGTCCCGACAGAACTCGATGCCGTCGCTGTAACCCAGCGGCCGTACGTCGGCGGTCACGAAGTAGGTCCCGGCCGGCTCGAACACCTCGAAGCCGACCTCCCGCAGTCCCGCGCACAGCCGGTCTCGCTTGCCCTGCAGGCTGGCCCGGAGCCCGTCGTAGTACGCGTCCGGCAGCCCGAGACCGACCGCGATCGCCGGCTGGAACGGCGCCCCCGACACAAAGGTCAGGAACTGCTTCGCCGTCCGGACCGCCGTCACCAGGTCTGCCGGACCGACCGCCCAGCCCACCTTCCAGCCGGTGAACGAGAAGGTCTTGCCCGCCGAGCTGATCGTCAGAGTCCGGTCAGCCATCCCGGGGAACGTCGCGAGCGGGATGTGCGCCTCGTCGTACGTCATGTGCTCGTAGACCTCGTCGGTGACGACGATCAGGTCGCGCTCGATGGCCAGGTCGGCGACTGCCTGCAGCTCGTCGCGGTTCAGGACGGTGCCGGTCGGGTTGTGCGGCGAGTTGAGCAGGATGAGCCGGGTGCGGTCGGTGACGGCAGCTCGGAGGCGCGCGACGTCGAGCCGGAAGTACGGCGCACGCAGGGTGATCCCGACTCGTGTGCCGGCCGCCATCGCGATGCCCGCCGCATAGGAGTCGTAGAAGGGCTCGAGGGCGATCACCTCGTCACCGGGGTCGACGAGCCCGAGCAGAGCCGCGGCGACCGCTTCCGTCGCACCGGTGGTGACGACGATCTCGCTGTCGGGGTCGATGGTCTGGCCGTAGAAGCGCTGCTGGTGGGCGGCGATGGCCGCCCGCAGCTCGGGGATGCCGGGGTTGGGTGGGTACTGGTTGCGGCCGTCGCGGATGGCGGCGATGGCGGCCTCGGCGATCTCGTCCGGACCGTCGGTGTCCGGGAAGCCCTGCCCGAGGTTGATCGAGCCGGTGGCCAGTGCGAGCGCGGACATCTCGGCGAACACCGTGGTGCCGAGCCCGTGCAGGCGCGAGGCGAGGGCGTTGCGAGTCACGCGGGACAGCCTCGCACGCGGCTCGGCCGGCTCGCCCCAACAGTCGAGTTAGGGCAACAACAGCCGTAGACGACTGTTGCCGCACCTACTCGACTACCTCACGTGGTCGAACTGGAGGGCTCGGGGAGGGGTGGGGGGGTCACGCTTTGAGCGAACCGGGTGGGCGCGTGGGCTCTGCGGCGGGGAGAGTGCTCGCATGCGACTACTGATCATCGGCGGGTCCTCGTTCCTCGGCCGGGCCTTCGCGCAGGAGGCGCTGGCGCGCGGTCACGTCGTGACGACGTTCAACCGGGGCGTCAGCTCGCCGGACGTCGAGGGCGTCGAGGCCCTCCGCGGTGACCGCAGCGATCCCGCGTCGCTGGCCCAGCTGGCCGACCGGGAGTGGGACGCCGTCGTCGACACCTGTGGCTACGTGCCCCGGGTGGTCCTCGCCTCCGCCGAGCTGTTGGCCGGCCGCGTCCCGGCGTACGCCTATGTCTCGAGCATCTCCGCCTACTCCCAGTGGCCCGCGCAGCGCCCGGACGAGTCGATGCCCACCCACGAGTGTGCCCCGGACGCGGGTCCGGACGACGGCGACTACGGGGTGCTCAAGGCGGGCTGCGAACGGGCGGTGCAGCAGGCGTACGCCGGGGGCGCGCTCGTCATCCGGCCGGGCCTCATCCTCGGGCCGTTCGAGAACGTGGGCCGGCTGCCCGCGTGGCTGCTGCGCATGCAGCGCGGTGGTCGGGTGCTCGCGCCCGGGAAGTCCGACCAGCCGATGCAGCTCGTCGACGCACGGGACATCGCCACCTTCACCCTCGACGGGCTCGAACGCGGCCTTACCGGCTTCTTCAACGTGACCGGTCCGGTGGGCAACGCGACGTTCGGCAGCTGGCTGGAGGACTGCCGCGCCGTGACCGGGTCCGACGCCGAGCTGGTGTGGGTCGACGACGCGTTCCTGCTGGAGTCAGGGGTCGAGCCGTGGTCCGAGCTGCCGCTGTGGTCACCGATGGACGGTGAGTCCGAGCACCTGTGGGACTCGAGCACCGAGGCCGCGGAGCGGGAGGGCCTGACCTGCCGGTCGGTGCGTGACACGGTCGCGGACACCTGGGCCTGGCTCTCGATGTCCGGTCCTGCACCGCAACGTCCGGATCGTCCGCAGCACGGCATCGATCCCGACAAGGAGCAGCGCATCCTGGCCGCGTGGGACGCCCGCAGCTGACCCGGCAGTCCGCGCACTCCGCCCGGCTCCGCGCGCTGCGGCGGCAGCGGTTGGGGGCTTCCGTCCCGCGCAGCCGAGTGGTTGGCTGCGCAAACGGGCCGGCCCAGGGGAGCGCTCATGGTCAAGATCTCGATCACGGTGGACGGGGAACGCCACGAGGACGAGGTGGAGCCGCGCCTCCTGCTCGTGCACTACCTCCGGGAGCGGCTCGGCAAGGTCGGCACCGTCGTCGGCTGCGACACGAGCAACTGCGGCGCATGCACGGTCCATCTCGACGGCAACAGCGTGAAGGCGTGCAGCGTGCTCGCCGTACAGGCCGATGGGGGTGACGTGACCACCATCGAGGGCCTGGCGAATGGCGAGTGGCACCCGGTGCAGGCCGCGTTCAAGGAGTGTCACGGGCTGCAGTGCGGCTACTGCACGCCGGGGATGATCATGGCCGCGGTCGACCTGCTGGCCAACAACCCGGCCCCCAGCGAGGACGAGATCCGCGAGGGACTGGAAGGCAATCTCTGCCGCTGTACCGGATACCAGAACATCGTGAAGGCCGTGCAGCTCGCTGCCGAGGGCGGTGCGCGATGACCGACACCGCCGAACGCGTCACCCGCGAGAGCTCCGTCGGCCGGCCGCTGCGCCGGAAGGAGGACGCGCGCCTCGTCACGGGTCGCACGAGCTGGACCGACAACCTCTCGGCGCCCGGAATGCTGCACATGGCGATCCTGCGCAGCCCGATGGCGCACGCGCGCATCACCCGGGTCGACGTCTCGGCCGCGCTGGCCCAGCCAGGCGTCGTCGCGGCCTTCTCCGGCGCCGACCTGGCCGACAAGCTCGGCTCGATGCCGTGCGTCTGGCCGGTCACGGACGACATCGTGATGCCGGCGCACCCGCCTCTCGCGCACGAGGAGGTTCGGTACGTCGGGGACGCGGTGGCCGTCGTCATCGCCGGTGACCGCTACCAGGCTGCCGATGCGCTCGAGGCCATCGAGATCGACTACGAGCCGCTGCCGCCGGTCCTGGACATGGAGGCCGCTCTCGCCGAGGGCTCGCCGCTCGTGCACGCGGATGCGGGCACCAACGCGTGCTACACGTGGAAGCTCGCGACGGGTGACTTCGAGCAGGTCCGGGCCAAGGCCGACCGGGTCATGAAGCGCCGCTACGTCAACCAGCGCCTCATCCCGATGCCGATGGAGCCCCGTGCTGTGCTCGCCGCACCAACGGGTCCCGACGGCGAGCTGACCCTCTGGTCGTCGACCCAGATCCCGCACATCGTGCGCGTCCTGCTCGCCCTGACCACCGGCATCCCGGAGAACAAGCTGCGCATCGTCGCGCCGGACGTCGGCGGTGGCTTCGGGTCGAAGCTGCAGTTCTACCCGGAGGAGGTCATCGCCACCGTCGTCGCGGCGAAGATCGGCCGGCCGGTGAAGTGGGTCGAGAGCCGCAGCGAGAACGCCCAGGCGACGCACCACGGTCGCGACCAGATCCAGAACCTCGAGATTGCCGCGACCAACGAGGGCAAGATCCTCGGCCTCAAGGTGGACCTGCTCGCCGACATGGGCGCCTACCTGATGATCATCACACCGGGCACGCCACTGCTGGGTGCCTTCATGTTCAACGGCATCTACAAGATGGAGGCCTACGATTTCACGTGCACCGGCGTGTTCACCACCAAGATGTCGACCGACGCCTACCGCGGCGCCGGCCGCCCCGAGGCG
Source organism: Actinomycetota bacterium (assembly GCA_030841185.1). Lineage (GTDB taxonomy): Bacteria > Actinomycetota > Actinomycetes > JACCUZ01 > JACCUZ01 > JAVEDB01. The sequence goes on along the minus strand of JAVEDB010000168.1, from coordinate 5,330 downwards.
ACCTTCGCGATCGAGCGGCTGATGGACGACCTCGCGGCCGAGCTCGGCGTCGACCCGCTCGAGCTGCGCCGGCAGAACTGGATCGAGGCCAACGAGTTCCCCTACAGCACCGTCGGCGGGATGACCTACGACAGCGGCAACTACGAGGCCGCCACGGCGCGCGCCACCGAGCTCTTCGGGTACGACGCCCTGCGGGCCGAGCAGCAGCGCCGTCGGGACGCAAAGGATCCGGTACAGCTCGGCATCGGCATCTCGACGTTCACCGAGATGTGCGGGCTGGCCCCGTCCCGGGTGCTGTCATCGCTCAAGTACGTCGCCGGCGGGTGGGAGCACGCGACCATCCGGGTGCTGCCGACCGGTGTCGTCGAGGTCGTCACCGGCACCTCGCCGCACGGCCAGGGACACGTGACGGCATGGAGCCAGATTGCCGCGGACGCGTTAGGCGTCGACCCCGACGACATCACCGTTATCTACGGGGACACCGCCCAGGCGCCGTACGGCATGGACACCTACGGCTCGCGCTCCCTTGTCGTCGGAGGCATGGCCGTCCTGCAGGCCGCCGAGCGCGTCGTCGAGAAGGCGAAGCTCGTCGCCGGGCACATGCTCGAGGCCGATCCGGCGGACCTCGAGTTCCGCGACGGGGCCTTCACGGTCAAGGGGGCGCCGGGGTCGGCGAAGACAATCCAGGAGGTGGCGTTCGAGGCGTTCACCGCGCACGACCTGCCCGACGGCGTGGAGCCGACGTTGCACGCCAGCTCGACGATGGACCCGCAGACGTTCTCGTTCCCGCACGGGACGCACCTGTGCGCAGTCGAGGTCGACACCGAGACCGGCATGACGAAGATCCGCTCCTACGTGTGCGTCGACGACATCGGCAATGTCATCAACCCGATGATCGTCGAGGGCCAGGTGCACGGCGGGCTCGCCCAGGGGATCGCGCAGGCGCTGTGGGAGGAGGCGGTCTACGACGACGCGGGCAACCTGGTGACGGGGAGTCTGGTCGACTACCTCGTGCCGTCCGCCGCGGACCTCCCGTCGTTCACGACCGACCGGACAGTGACCCCGTCGACGACAAACCCGTTGGGCGTGAAGGGGGTCGGCGAGGCGGGCACCATCGCGTCGACGCCGGCGGTGGTCAATGCCGTGGTCGACGCGCTGCGGCCGTTCGGCGTCACCGACGTGCAGATGCCGTGTACGCCGGAACGCGTGTGGCGGGCCATCCACGGCGACGGCTCCGGGGGTGACCGCGCGGCCGAAGGCTCGATCGCGTGGGCAGGAGACCGCACCGAGTCGACCGCCGGTGGGCGGACCGAGGGCGACGAGACAGGAGCGCGGCCATGATCCCGGCGCAGTTCGACTACGTGCGCGCGGGCTCGGTCGACGAAGCGGTCAGCGCGCTCGCCGAGCACGACGAGGACGCGAAGGTGCTCGCCGGTGGGCAGTCGCTCATCCCGCTGCTGCGGCTGCGGCTCGCCTATCCCGAGGTCGTGGTCGATGTCGGACGGATCGCCGAGATGCACGGCATCCGTGACGACGGAAGCCACCTGGTGATCGGCGCGATGACGACGCACGCGGAGGTCATCACGAACGAGCTCCTACGCCGGCATTGCGGGCTGATCGCGGAGGCGACCGAGACCGTGGCTGACCCCGCAGTCCGGCACCGGGGCACCTTCGGCGGGTCGCTGGCCCACGCCGATCCCGCCGGCGACCTCCCCGCGGTTGCGCTGGCTCTCGACGCCGAGTTCGTGATCGCGGGGGCCGGCGGCCGGCGCACTGTGTCGGCGGCGGACTTCTTCGTCGACTACCTGCAGACGGCTATCGAACCGGCCGAGGTGCTGGTGGAGGTGCGGGTGCCGAAGCTCGGCGACGGGTGGGGCTACCGCTACGAGAAGTTCCAGCGGGTCGCGCAGGCGTGGGCGATCGTCGGGGTGGCCGCAGCCGTGCGGCGCAGCAACGGCAGCATCGCGGAAGCCCGCATCGGACTGACCAACATGGGGTCGACGCCGATCCGGGCAAGCGCGGTGGAGTCCGCGCTGGCCGGCACGGGTGCCGGGGAGGTGGCAGCGGCGTGTGAGGCCGCCGCCGAGGGGACGAGTCCGCCGAGCGATCTCAACGGTAAGGCGGACTACCGGCAGCATCTGGCCCGCGTCCTGACCCGGCGCGCGGTGACCGCAGCGGCCGGGTACTGAGCATGCTGCTCGAGCACGAGTTCGTCGTACCGGTGCCCGTGGACCGGGCCTGGGACGTGCTGCTGGACGTCGAGCGGATCTCCCCGTGCATGCCGGGGGCGACCGTCGAGTCCTTCGACGGCGAGACCGTGTCCGGGAAGGTCAAGGTGAAGGTCGGCCCCATCCAGGTGAGCTATGCGGGGACGGCCTCGTTCATCGAGAAGGACGAGGCCGCGCGGCGCCTGGTGCTCGACGCGCACGGCAAGGAGGCTCGCGGGCCGGGGACGGCAGCGGCGAAGATCGTGGCGGTGCTTCTCGACGAGGGTGGTGAGTCCACCAGGGTGACCGTCACGACCGACCTTGCGATCACCGGCCGGCCGGCCCAGTTCGGTCGCGGGGTGATGGCTGACGTCGGCAACAAGCTGCTTGGTCGGTTCGCCGACTGCCTGGCCACGACGATCGGTGCGGACCAGGACGAGGGGGAGCGGGCGGGAGCAAGCTCGGCGGCGAACGGGAGTGCTGGCGCCGGGGCGGCTCATACCGGCGCGCCGGCGCGAATGGCGGCCGCGCCCGGTCACCCCGACGCGCCCGTCCGGATGGCGACCGCGCCCGGTCACCCCGACGTGGCGCCGCCGAGCATGTCACCGGCGTCGCTGCGCGCCGCGCCGGAGGCGGAGGCGTTGGACCTGTTCGCGGTGGCGGGGTGGCCCATGCTCAGGCGCGCCTTGGCCCCGGCGGCCGGGCTGTTGGTGGCAGTCGCGTTCCTCCACTGGCTCAGTCGGCGCCGCCACCGCCGCTGACCGACGGCGGCGAACGGGCTCGGCGTACCGGCTCCTTTAGGGTGCGGGCATGGTCAACTCGGAGGGCTCCGCCCCGGACGCACGTGCCGACCTGCTCGCCCAGATCACCGAGAAGGCCGTGGTGCACGGCCGGGTGGTCCTGTCCTCGGGAGCGGAGGCCGACTGGTATGTCGACCTGCGTCGCATCACCCTCGATGCCGAGGCCGCGCCGCTGGTCGGCGAGGTCATGCTCGACGTGACGGCCGGGCTGGAATACGACGCCGTCGGCGGGCTGACGCTCGGGGCCGACCCGGTCGCCGCCGCCATGCTGCACGCGGCGGCTGCGCGTGGCCGACGGCTGGACGCCTTCGTGGTGCGCAAGGAGGGCAAGGCGCACGGGCTGCAGCGCCGCATCGAGGGACCGGACGTGCGCGGCCGCAAGGTGCTGGCCGTTGAGGACACGTCGACGACCGGCGGCTCGGTGCTCGCGGCCGTCGAGGCGCTCCGCGAGGCGGGCGCCGAGGTCGTCGGGGTCGCCGTGATCGTCGAGCGCGGTGCGGAGCCCGCCGTGACGGCGGCCGGGCTTGAGTACCTCTCGGCGTACACGCTGGCCGACCTCGGCCTCGGCTGACTCGCCCGTTCCCCGATTTCCTGGCCCGCCGCAACAGGCGAGTAGGCGCCGCAACAGCCATCTAGGACTGTTGCGGCTCCCTCTCGACCACCTCACGTGGTCAATTGGCCGGACTGGGGGTCAGGGGGAGGGGGCGCGGCGCTTGCGGAGGAGCTCGACGGCGATGGGGAGGACTGAGAGCGCCACGATGCCGAGCAGGATCAGCTCGATGTGGTTGCGCACGAAGGCGATGTTGCCCATCGCGTAGCCCAGCAGGGTCACGCCCGTCCCCCAGAGGATGCCGCCGACGACGGTGTAGATCGTGTAGACGCGGTAGTCCATCCGCCCGACCCCCGCGGTGACGGTGATGAACGTCCGCACGATCGGCACAAACCGGGCCAGGACGATCGCCCGCGGCCCGTACCTCTCGAAGAACGCGTTCGTCTTGTCGACGTAGTCCCGCTTGAACAGCCGGGAGTCCGGCCGGTTGAAGATCCGCGGCCCGGCGTGGCGGCCGATCAGGTAGCCGACCTGGTTGCCGGCGATCGCCGCGATGCACACGAGCAGGATCGAGAGCCACAGCGGCTGGCTCACGTCGCCGCGCCTGATGAACAGGCCGAGGGTGAACAGCAGCGAGTCGCCCGGGAAGAAGAAGCCCACCAGCAGCCCGCACTCCGCGAAGATCACCAGCAGTGAGATCCACAGGCCGTAGTCACCGACCAGCGTCGCGGGGTCCAGCCAGGAGGGGAGCAGGAGGGGCGGGAGTACGAGTGGGGGCACGCCCGGCAGGCTAGCGGCCCACCCTGTGAGGCCTGCGACCGCGCAGCCACCCGACGACGCCGAGCGCAACCGATCCGACCACGAAGGCCGCGGCCACCGCGTACGACGTGTGGCGCAGCGCCGCGACGGATGCGGCGTAGTACCCGAGCACCAGAAGGCCCGGTCCCCACACGACGGCGCCACCGACGTTGGCGAGCAGGAACCGCCGATAGGGCATCCGGGACGCGCCGGCCAGGATCGGCGTGAAGGTGCGCACCCACGGGATCCACCTCGCGGCGACGACCGCGAGCGAGCCGAACCGCAGGTAGAACGACTCGGCCCGGCGCAGGTGGCGCGGGCTCAGCCGGCCCCGCTGGGTGCGCCGCAGCAACCAGGGGCGCCCGAGCCGGGCGCCGAACGCGTAGCCGACCGAGTCCCCGGCGACCGCGGCGACGAGCACGCCCGCGATGAGTACGCCGAGCGAGACGCCCGATCCCGCGGTCGCGGCGACCAGCCCGGCCGCGAACAGAACCGTGTCGCCGGGCAGCAGGAAGCCGACCAGCAGGCCGGACTCGACGAAGACGAGCCCGAAGACCACGAGGTAGACGACGCCCGCCGTCAGGCCGGACAGCTGCGGGCTGAGATCGATGTCCCCGAGGGCCGCCGGCACGCCGCCACCCTAGGGTTGCCGACGTGGAGGGTGCCGGCACCGACGAGACCACCGGAGCGGTCGGGGTCGGGGCCGGCGTCGGGGTCGGGCCGTGGCCGGGCGACTGGCCGGTGGACCCGCGCCTGGATCCGGAGCTGCTCCGCGACGGGGACCGGCGCAACGTCGTGGACCGCTACCGCTACTGGCACCACGACGCGATCGTCGCCGACCTCGACGAGCGCCGGCACGACTTCCACGTCGGCGTGGAGAACTGGCAGCACGACTTCAACATCGGCTCCATCGTGCGCACTGCCAACGCCTTCCTGGCCCGTGAGGTGCACGTGGTCGGCCGCCGCCGGTGGAAC
>JAVEDB010000162.1 GCA_030841185.1 Actinomycetota bacterium | reverse complement strand
TCCGGGCCACCACCTCTTCGAGGGAGAACGGCTTCGTGACGTAGTCGTCGCCGCCCGCCGTCAGTCCGGCCACCCGGTCCTCGACCGCATCACGGGCAGTCAGGAAGAGCACCGGGATGTCGAGATGGTCGGCGCGGATGCGCCGCAGCACCTCGAGCCCATCGATGTCGGGCAGCATCATGTCCAGGACGACGGCGTCGGGGCGGAAGTCGCGGGCCGCCCGCACGGCGGCGGTGCCGGTGCCCGCCGTCTGGACGTCCCAGCCCTCGTAGCGCAGCGCCATCGACAGCAGGTCGGCGAGGGTCTGCTCGTCATCGACGACGAGCACCTTGACCGCCGACCCGTCAGGTCGGCGGATCTCGCTGGTCACGCGGGCGGGGCTCGTCGTCATGGCGTCCATCCTGCGACCCGGACATGTGCCGAGTCCGTGAGGTTCCTGTGAAGTCCCTGTGAGAGAACGCTACGGCATCGCAGCTCACGGCCGATGCCCATGCCAGGCACAGGAGAAGCACAGGAACAGACCCGATCCTTGTCCAGACCGAGTCGCACGGAGAGGAAGAACTGATGAGCCACGCCGCCACCCGCGCCGTGCTGCCAGCCGTCGCGCCGCGCAACGACCAGCGCTGGCGCGCTGACGCGGTCTTCAGCGCGGTGTGGCTCAGTCTCGTGGTGGTCATCGGGCTCTGGGTGTCGAACCGCGGTCTCGCGGACCTGACCGGGGGCACCGCGACGTTGCTCAACTCCACCGGGCGACTGACCGGTCTGATCGCCTCGGATCTGCTGCTGGTGCAGGTGCTGGGGATGGCGCGGGTGCCCTGGGTCGAGCAGTCCCTCGGGCAGGACCGGCTCGCCCGGCTGCACCGGCTGGTGGGCTTCACGTCGTTCAACCTGATGATCGCCCACGTCGTGCTGATCACCTTCGGCTACGCGGCACTGGCACACCGGAACGTCCTCGGCGAGCTCTGGAACCTGGTCTGGACCTACCCCGGGATGCTCATCGCGACAGCGGGGACTGGCCTGCTCGTCATGGTCGTCGCCCTGTCGATCAAGGCGGCCAGAAGCCGGCTGCGGTACGAGTCCTGGCACCTGATCCATCTGTACGGCTATCTCGGGGCCGGGCTCGCCCTGCCGCACCAGCTCTGGACGGGCAGCGACTTCCTGGCCTCGCCGCTCTCGACGCTCTACTGGTGGTCCCTCTACGGCGCGACCCTGGGAGCGGTGCTGCTGTTCCGGGTCGGTCTGCCGTTGTGGCGCAGCCTGCGGCACCGCCTCGAGGTGGCGGCCGTGGTGAAGGAGAGCCCCGGCGTCGTGTCGGTGCACCTGCGGGGGCACGCCATCGACCGGCTGCCCCTCCGGGCCGGCCAGTTCTTCGTCTGGCGCTTCCTCGAGGGGCCGGGGTGGTCACGCGGCCATCCGTTCTCCGTGTCGGCAGCCCCGCACCCGTCCTTCGTGCGGATCACGGTCAAGGACCTCGGCGACGGCAGCAGTCGGCTAGCCACCCTCAAGCCCGGCACCAAGGTCCTCATCGAGGGGCCCTACGGCCGTCTCACCGCCGCCGCCCGCACCCGTCAGAAGGTGACGTTGATCGCCGCCGGGATCGGGGTCACCCCGATGCGGGCGCTGCTGGAGGAGCTCACTTTCGCCCCCGGTGACGTGACGTTCATCTACCGGGCGCGGACCAAGAAGGAGCTCATCTTCCAATCCGAGCTGGACGCCCTGGCCGAGCAACGCGGGGCGCGCATCATCTACCTTCCCGGTCCCCGCGCCTCGGATACGTCGTGGCTGCCCAAGGACCTGCGCCACCTCGACGATGCCGAGGCGCTCAGGCTGATGGTCCCCGACCTCGCGAGGAACGACGTCTTTGTCTGCGGTCCCAACGCATGGATGGACTCCGTGCGCCTGGCGGCCCGCGCGGTCGGAGTACCCGCCCCGAACATCCACGAAGAAAGGTTCAGCTGGTGAGCACCACCCAAGGATCGGGTTCCATGCGCCGCATCGTGTTGGCGGCCACCTCGACGGTGTCCGGCCTCATCATGCTGTTCAGCTATCACACCTCCACGATGGGCGCTGGTGGCGTCATCGCGTCCGGCGGCACCGCGGGCGGGGGATCGACCGGCACGACGGGCTCGACCGGCACGACGGGCTCGACCGGTACGACCGGGACCACCGCCGCCCCCACGCCCTCAACGTCCGGGTCGGGGAGCTCGTCGGCGAGCACCGCGAAGAAGACCTACACCGGCCAGTCCGTGGACACCCGATGGGGTCCGGTCCAGGTGCAGATCACCGTCGTGGCCGGCAAGGTGACCGATGCGACCGCAGTCGTCTACCCGTCGGGCAACGGGCGGGACGCCGAGATCAACAGCTACGCGTTGCCGATCCTGCACGACGAGGCGGTCAAGGCGCAGAGCGCGAAGATCGACCTGGTCAGTGGGGCGACGGTCACGAGCGACGGCTATGTGCAGTCGCTGCAGAGCGCACTCGATGCGGCGCACATCTAGATGAGCCTGTCGTCCGTCTCCGCCGTGCCGCACCAGTCGTGGGTGCGCCAGATCATGGGACTACCCATCAGCGTGCACGTCCGGGGCCCGGACGCGCGCAGCGACCTCGTCGCGAGACGGGTCGAGCGCATGTACGACGAGCTGCGTGCCGTCGATGCACTCTTCAGCACCTACTCCCCGACCAGTGCGGTGAGCCGGATCAACCGCGGCGAGCTCGCTCTGGAGGACGCGGGGATCGTCGTCGACGAGGTGGTTCGGCTGTGCCGCATCGCGCGGGAGCGAACTGATGGCTGCTTCGACGCGTGGTTGCCGGACGGGAAGGGTGGCACCTGGTTCGACCCGTCCGGGCTGGTCAAGGGCTGGGCCGTGGAGCGTGCCGCTCGCCGGCTGAACCTGATCGACGGGCACGACTTCGCCGTCAACGCCGGCGGTGACATCCTGCTGCGGCGCCAGGTGCCGGGTACCCAGCCGTGGCGGGTGGGCATCGAGGACCCCGACAGTCCCGACCGGGTTCTCCTCGTCGTACCCCTCGAGTCCGGCGCCGTCGCCACGTCCGGCAGCGCCCACCGCGGCAGTCACATCGTCGATCCCCGCACCGGCAAGGCGGCGGGGGACGCGCGTGCGGTCACCGTGGTCGGGCCGTCGCTGCTGTGGGCGGACGTCTTCGCGACGGCGGCCGTCGTGCAGGGTGCCGGGGCGCTTGCCTGGCTGGAGGCTCTTTCCGGTTACGAGGGGCTGGTCGTGCGCGACGGCACCGTGGCCACCACCTCGGGCTTTCCCGCACACAGCTGAGGGGCCGGGTCTGGTGACCCGGCCCCCTCGTCGTGCGCTCCGCTGTGCTGCCGATCAGGCGCCCGTGCCGGTAGCCGCGCCGGCAGTCCCGTCGTTGTCCGGACCCCGGCCGCCGCCGGGACCGTGGGTTTGGACGCCCGTGACCGTGAAGTCCGCTCCGACCTGCACGATCAGCCGCGCGCCCGCTGTGGTGACGATGTGCGCCTCGTAGACGCCGTCGGAGTCGGTCTCGACGCGCTGGATCGTCGCGCCCGGGTACTTGGCCAGCGCCAGGGCGCGGACCTTCGCGGCGGTGGTGCCGGTGAGCAGATGCTCGTCCGAGCGCTGGCTCTTCGTCTCGTCCCGCGGGGCCTGGGGTGCCGCCTGGGATCCCGACGGCGTCGAGGCCGAGGGGGTTGGCGTCGTACCCGCGGCGTTGGCCGACAGGGTGCTGGCCAGGACGCCGCCCGCGATCAGGCCGCCGACCACCAGAGCGGCGGCCGCGCCCCGCGAGCGCCAGGCGCTGCGTTCGTCCGTGCTGTTCATGGATGTCTCCCATTCGTAGGGCTCGTCGAGCCGATACGGAGAACATCGCGGCGCCACCTGTGTGGTCGGCCTCTGGATCCTGGCAAGCGGCTGTGAAACCCGTGCCCGTGACCCGACATGTCCGCTCTGCGGGGTCATGATCGCTAGTTGCGGGCGAATCTCGAAGTGGGCTCCGGTTTTTGCCCGGAACTCGCGATCTTGGACGGGTCGGGCGTCTCCCCGACATGGGTGGTCGCTGTTTTGGTGCTCGGTTGGGTAGTTCACTCGCCATTCCGGCACCGAAACGGCGATCACGGCGGGGGAGCGGGCGCCGATCTGGACCAGAGGGCACGCGGTCGCCGCGCGACTGATAGAACTTCGATCATGACGGTCGCGCACCAGCCCGCCCGGGCACTCACGGCCGCCGCCACCGATCATGCGGCGGCCCGCGAGCGGCTGCTGGCCCAGTACCGCGCCATCCCCGCCGGCTCCCCGGTCCGGCTTGCCAAGCGCACGTCGAACCTCTTCCGGCCCCGCCAGGGGACCGGCCAGCCCGGACTCGATGTCGCCGGCCTCGACCGGGTCATCTCGGTGGATCCCGTGGCGCGGACCGCAGACGTCCAGGCCATGACGACGTACGAGCAGCTGGTCGACGCGACCCTGCCGCACGGGCTGATGCCCTCCGTCGTACCTCAGTTGAAGACGATCACGATCGGCGGGGCGGTCACCGGCCTCGGGATCGAGGCAAGCTCGTTCCGCAACGGGCTGCCGCACGAGGCGGTCCGCGAGATCGAGGTGCTGACCGGGGCGGGCGAGGTCGTGGTAGCCCGGCCCGAGGGCCCGCACGCTGACCTGTTCCGTAGCTTCCCGAACTCCTACGGCACGCTCGGCTACGCGCTGCGGCTGGTGATCGACCTCGAGCCGGTGCAGCCCTTCGTCAAGCTCAGGCACATCGCCTTCACCGACCTCGCGGAGCTCACGGCGGCGATCGGCCGCGTCATGGAGGACCGGGCGTTCCAGGAGGAGCCCGTCGACTTCCTCGACGGGACGGTGTTCTCCGCCGACGAGGCCTATCTCACGATGGGCTCGTGGGCGAGCACCGCGCCGAGCACCTCGGACTACACCGGGCGGGACATCTACTACCGGTCGCTGCGGGAGCGCCCGGTCGACTACCTGACGGTCCGCGACTACCTCTGGCGCTGGGACACCGACTGGTTCTGGTGCTCGCGGGCGTTCGGGGCGCAGAACCGGACGCTGCGTCGCCTCTGGCCGAAGCGGCTGCTCCGCAGCGACGTCTACTGGAAGATCATCAGGGCGGAGAACCGCTATCACGTCGCGGAGCGGATCGACCGGTGGCGCGGGCTGCCCGATCGCGAGCGGGTGGTGCAGGACGTGGAGATCCCGCTGGAGCGGACGGCCGACTTCCTCGGCTGGTTCCTCCGTGAGGTCCCGATCGAACCGGTGTGGCTCTGCCCGATCCGGCTCCGGGACACCGGCTCGACGGCGCTGTTCGCCGCGGCAGGAGGCGGGACGCCGTGGCCGCTCTACCCGCTCAAACCGGGCCAGACCTACGTCAACGTGGGCTTCTGGTCCACGGTGGCCATCGCCCCGGGTTCGGCGGACGGGGATGTGAACCGGCGGATCGAGCGGGTAGTGGCCGACCACGACGGGCACAAGTCGCTCTACTCCGACGCCTACTACAGCGAAGACGACTTCTGGCGCCTCTACGGTGGCGCGGACTACCACGACGCGAAGGCGCGTTATGACCCCGAATCGAGATTGCTCGACCTCTATGCGAAGGCGGTGAACCGGCGGTGACGCTGCGACAGCAACCTGCCCTTACTCGTGCCGGAGTGGCGAGTGTGACGCTCGGCTCGATCTTCGAGGCGTTGTTCGGCGCGGATGCGCCGGTGCGCTTCACGGCGTACGACGGGAGCTCCGCGGGTCAGCCGGACGCGGAGCTCGGGGTCCGGCTCATGAGTGCGCGGGGGGCGGCGTACCTCGCCACCGCGCCCGGCTCGCTCGGCATGGCGCGGGCCTACCTTCAGGGCGACCTCGAGGTGGACGGCGTCCACCTGGGCGACCCCTATACGATGCTGAAGCTCATCGAGGACGATCTGCACATGCGGCGGCCCTCGGCTGCCGAGGTGCTCACCTGGGTGCGGGCCCTGGGGCTGCGCACGATCGTGCCGCCGCCGCCTCCCGCGCAGGAGGTGCTGCCCCGCCAGCGGCTCGGCCGGCTGCACGGCCGGCGCCGGGACGCCTCGGCGATCAGCTACCACTACGACGTCTCCAACCGGTTCTACGAGCTCGTCCTCGGCCCGTCGATGGCCTACACCTGTGCGTGCTACCCCGAGGAGTCCTCGACCCTCGAGCAGGCGCAGGAGCACAAGTTCGACCTGGTGGCGCGCAAGCTCGGACTCGAGCCGGGCATGCGGTTGCTGGACACCGGTTGCGGCTGGGGCGGCATGGTCATGCACGCCGCGAAGAACTACGGCGTCAAGGCGCTGGGCGTGACCCTGTCGCGCGAGCAGGCCGAGTGGGCGACCCAGAAGATCAAGGCAGAAGGGCTCGACCACCTCGCCGAGGTGCGCCATCTGGACTACCGCGACGTGAACGAGACCGGCTTCGACGCCATCAGCTCCATCGGCATGATCGAGCACGTCGGGGTGGGCAACTACGCGTCGTACTTCGGTCGCATGCGATCACTGCTCGTGCCCGGCGGGCGGCTGCTGAACCACGGCATCACCCGGCCGGACAACCAGCACGCCGGTTTGGAGAAGCGCGGCTTCATCGGCCGCTACGTCTTCCCCGACGGGAGCCTCACCGGGTCGGGCGACATCCTGCGGGCGATGGAGGATGCCGGTTTCGAGCTGCAGCACCACGAGAACCTCCGGGTGCACTACGCGAAGACCTTGCGCCGCTGGTGCGAGAACCTGGTCGACAACTGGGACGAGGCAGTCGCGGAGGTGGGCATCACGACGGCGAAGGTCTGGGGTCTCTACATGGCCGGATCCCGCCTCGCCTTCGAGCGCAACGGCATCCAGCTCCACCAGCTGCTCGCCACCCGCACCGACGAGGACGGCCGCTCCGGCTACCCCCTTCGCCCTGACTTCGGTGTGTAGTCGGTAGGCGAGAGGACCAGCCGGAACGGCCGTCCATCGGCAATCGCGCGCTCCTAGATGGTCACCTTTCCGGAGCACACGTTGGTGCCGCGCACCGCGCGTCCGGTGATGACGTCCGGACCGGTCCGGTTGGTGATCAGGCGACGGACCTCGAACGATCCGCTGGGCGCGAGCGTCGTCCGCGAGCCGCTGAAGACGAGCACGCCGTCGTCACGCAGTGCCACTGACCAGACCTGACCGACCCGGTTGGTGTCGACCTCGAACTCAACCTCGAGCCGGCCGTTGTCGGGCTTCGCCTTGAGCTTCCAGGCGCCGCCCTGCGTGCAGGTGCCGCGGGCGATGACCTCGGTACCGCCGCCGCTGGCCATCGCCGGCAGGGCGACAGCAGTTCCGGCGACGGCGGTGACCGCTGCGAGGCCGAGGCTGACGGAGAGTTGACGGATGGGCTTCATGTCGGGTCCTGCTTTCTTTCGGGGGCAGGACCCCACCGTCGCCCCAGTCCGGTAGCAGGAACCATTGGCCTTTGGTCCTAGCACGTGTGGTCGTGCTGCGGGAGCAGCTCGCGTGGACCACGATGGGGTCGTGCGCAGACAACCCGCTGGTGACTCGGCCGGCCGCTGGACCGTGGCGGTGCCGGTGACGCAGTTCGCGGTGGCCGGGCTCCTCGCCGTGGTGGTCGTTGGCATCGCGACATCGGCCGCAAGTCGCCGGGTAGGTCAGCGCGAAGCCATCGTCGACGCCCGTACGACGACCCTCGTCAAGGCCCAGAACATCGTCGAGCCGGTAGTGACCAACGGGCTCGTCACCGAAGCGCCGGCAGCGGTCGCCGCCGTGGACCGAGTCGTACGCCAGGCCGTCCTCGACAAGTCGCTGGTCCGGGTGAAGATCTGGTCCCGCGACGGAAAGATCCTCTACTCCGACGAACCTCGCCTGAGGGGCGCGACGTACAAGCTCGGAACCGATGAGATCCGTGCCCTCGACGACGGTGTGATCGAGGCTGACGTCAGCGACCTGAGCCAGCCGGAGAACCGGTTCGAGCGGGGCCACGGAAAGCTGCTCGAGGTGTACCTGCCGATCCGCACGCCGACCGGCCAGCGGCTCCTCTTCGAGGCCTACTACCGGTACGACGCGGTGTCGGCTTCCGGTCGGCGGATCTGGCGCAGCTTCGCACCGGTTGCGATCGGGGCCTTGATCGCGCTGGAACTGGTGCAGATTCCGTTGGCCTGGTCGCTCGCCCGTCGGCTGCGGCAACGGCAACGGGAGCGAGAGGCGCTGCTACAGCAGGCGGTCGATGCGTCGGAGTCGGAACGACGCCGCATCGCCAGCGACCTTCACGACGGAGTGGTGCAGGACCTGGCGGGAGTGGCCTACGGACTGGCCGGCAGCGCCCGCAAGCAGTCGTCGCCGGAGGCAGGCCAGCTACTGGACGACGCGGCGGTTCAGGTTCGGGACAGCATCAAGTCGTTGCGGACGCTGCTCGTCGAGATCTATCCACCTCGGCTGGCCGAGGCCGGGCTGCCTGCTGCGCTGACAGACCTGGTCGCGCTGGCGTCGAACCGGGGTCTGGCGGCCAGCCTCGACGTCGACGGCCTGACCACCACGCCACCCGAGCCGGTCGCAGCCCTGGGTTATCGGGCCGCACGAGAGGGCATCCGCAACGCCCTCACGCACGCGCACGCGACGAACCTGGCGGTGACCGCAGCCACGACCGAGCGAGCTCTGGTCATCGATGTAGCCGACGACGGTGTGGGTTTCAGCCCCGCTGAGGTTGCGGACAAGGCCGGGCAGGGGCATCTCGGCTTACGCGGGCTTGAGGACCTGCTCGCCGCGGTCGGCGGTCGCCTCGAGATCACCGGTACGTCGGGGGAGGGTACGCACATGCACGTGGAGGTGCCGCTCAGATGATCAGAGTCGTCGTGGCCGATGACCACGCTGTCGTCCGACGTGGGCTGCAGGAGCTGCTCGACGCGGAGGACGATATCGAGGTCGTGGGGACGGCCCGGGACGGCGAGGAGGCGCACGCTCTGCTCGCGTCCGTGCAGCCGGACGTGTTCCTGATGGACCTGTCGATGCCCGGTGTGGACGGGATCGAGGCGACCCGCCGGATCGTCGCGGACGATCCTGACGCGACCATCGTCGTGCTCACCTCGTTCGTGGACCGGAAGGGCATCCTGGCGGCGTTGAGCGCGGGAGCGACCGGCTACATCCTCAAGGACGCCGACGCACGCGAGGTGTCGGCCGCCATCCGCGCGGCGGCCGCCGGTGAGTCACCGCTGGATCCGAAGGCGGCGCGGGTGCTGCTGGATGCCCGGCGGGCGGCCCGGCCCGACGCGACTCTGAGCCCCCGCGAACGCGAGGTCCTCGACCTCGTCGGCGAGGGCCTGGCAAACAAGCAGATCGCCCGCCGGCTCGGCATCACCGAGCGGACCGTGAAGGCACATCTCACCAGCGTCTTCCAGGCGATCGGTGTCACCGACCGGACCCAGGCCGCGCTGTGGGCGCGCGAGCACCTGGGTCCGGGGTGAACCTGAGCGAGTCAGCCGTCTGAGCCGTGGCCCCCGCTGCCGCTGTCGTCGCTGCCACTCCCGCTGCCGCCACTCCCGCTGCCGCCACTGGTGCCGCCATGATCGTCCGTGGCGTCGTGGGTAGCGGGGTCGTCGGCACCGCCGCGACCGCTGTTGCTGGTCGTCGCGCCGCCGTGGTCGTCCCCGACGTCGTGGGTCGCGCCGTCGTCCGAGCTGGCGCGCGGGGCACTGCTGGTGGTGCCGCCATGGTCGTCCCCGACGTCGTGGGTCGCGGGGTCGTCGGCGCCACCGTGGGTCGCCAGCGACGTTGCTGTCGGCTCGCTGCTCTGGGAGGCGGCAGGGACGACCACTTGCGGCGCGGGCTGGGTGTCGATGGCCTGCACGGCGCCGTAGGCGACCCCGCCCAGGAGGAGCAGGGAGGCCGCTGAGAGGCCGAGGGCGGCTGCGGGACGCTTCATGTGGATCTCCTCGTTGGTTGGTAGTCCAACGATGTGCGCTCCCCAGTCCGGGTTACCAGTGGACGATGGTCCTAGCACCTACCCCACCGCGAGCGTGCCGTCGTCACGTCGCCGTCATGCCGATGACACGGCCCGTTCACCGCTCGCTGTGACCTGAGTCACGACGGGAGCGTGCCGGCGTCCGTGTGATCCACACAACATCGCTGCAGGGAAGCAAGGTGGCCCTCGCTGCCGATACTTGTAGTGACGGCCGAAGCCACGCGTCGTCGTTAGCCCCCATATGAAGGACTCATCATGAGCCCCGTCCTTACCAGCGTCACTACCCTTCGTTCCGCTCTCGTCGAGCGACGCACAGTGCGTCATGAGCAGAGCAAGCTCGCTCGTGAGCTGGCCAGCTACGACACCCCATCCGCGCGACGGGAACTCGACGCGATCCTGTCCCGGCACACCGCCGAGGAGATCGCGCCGATCGAGAAGATCCTCAACCGCCAGTCTGCCGCCTACCGGCCGGGTCTCGAGATCCGCTAGCCGATAGCGGGGTCCGGCGCGTGCTCGATCGTGGCATCGATCACGACCTCTGAGTTCAACGAGTTCGCGATGAAGCAACTGTCGTGGCCGAGGCGGACCAGTCGATGCACCTTCTCGACGGCGACTCCCGGCATGACGACGATGTGCGGCCGCAAGGTGATCCGGGTGACGCGCATCCGTTTCTCGCCCTCGGGCATCACCGCCTCCGCGTCGTCCTCGTAGCTGAGGACGTCGATCCGCGACCGAGCGGCAACGGCGAGAAACGACAGCAGCTGGCACGAGCTTGCCGACGCGAGCAGCAGCTGCTCGGGATTCAACAACTCGGAGTTGCCGCGGAAAGCCGGGTCGCTGGTGAGCGTCAGGACAGCGGCCGCCGGCGGCACGGTCACGCGGTGCGTGCGGTCGTACTCGTCGTACCCCACTGCCGTGGATCCGCTCCACGACAGCCGCGCCGAGTACGTGTGTGCGTGCGTCACGTGGTTGCGCCGAAGTCCGGGATCGTGATCGCCCCGTCCTCGTCGAGCGGGAACGACGGGTTGTACGCGATCTCCCAGGAATGCCCGTCGAGGTCGCGGAAGTATCCCGCGTAGCCGCCGTAGAACGTCGGGGCGGCGGGCCGGGTCACGGTCGCTCCGGCGTCAAGGGCGCGACGCAGGACCTCGTCGACTTCGGCCTCCGATCGCACGTTCTGTGCGATGGCGATGCCCGCGTTGCCGCCGGTGTCCTCGATGCCGGCATCGGCCGCGAGCTGGTCACGGCCCCAGAGACAGACGACCATGCCGCCCAGCTGGAAGAAAACGGTCCCTTCGGTCTCCTGGCCCTTCCAGCCCATCCGCTCGTAGAACGCACGGGCCCGTCCCAGGTCCGCGACGCCGAGCGTAATGAGACTGACGCGCTGTTCCATGCCCAGGACGGTAGTGCCCGATTCTCGGTTCCAGGGACCTACTGGCGTGCGCTGGGCGCACAATGAGGATCTCTCCGGGGTCAGGCTGGGAGGCCGGCATGCTCAAGCAACTCGTCTCGCGACTGCGCCGCAGGAGCCTCGACCCCGATGAGGCGGAGCGGCGTCGCCGCGATCGTCTTGAGAGGGACCTGGATCAGGCGCGCGCCGACGACCATGTGCGGCGCCGGACGACCGGCGACAACCCACCCGGCGCCAATGGCGACGGCTGGGTGTAGTCCCGCTTTCTGGGCCACAAGAACCATTGACAGGTGACTGAGCCGCTCCTACCTTCTGGAAGGAAACTTTCCTAAGAGAGGACGCGAGTGGCTCACCGCCCCGGCACGCCGCGTCTCCTCCGGCAGATCAACGACCGCGCCGCCTTGGACCTCCTCCTCCGCGGCGGGCCGATGACGCGCCTGCAGCTGGTGGCCGCCACTGGCCTGTCCAAGCCCACGGCGTCGCAGCTGCTGGGCCGACTGGAGGACGCCGGGCTGGTCACGGTGACCGGTACGTCGGCGGGCGTTCGTGGACCGAGCGCCCAGGTCTACTCGATCCGTCCCGAGGCCGGCTACACCGTCGGTGTCGATGTCACACCCGGCGTCACTCGTGCCGGGGTCGCCGACCTCACCGGCCGGATCGTCGGTCGCGACGAGGTCGCCATCGATATGCGTCGTTCGCCGGACCCCGCCGCCGACGTGGCCGCCGCGGTGAAGCGCGCCGTGCGCGCCGCCAGGTTGCCCCTGCGCGCGGTCGGGCAGCTGGTCGTGGCATCCCCCGGCGTCCACGACGACGTCCGGGACGTCATCCGGCACGCCGAGCACATGCCCGCGTGGGCCCGGCCTGGGTTGCACGCCGCCTTGTCCGCGGAACTGCGGGTGTCGATCACCATCGAGAACGACGTCAACGCCGTCGCCGTCGCGGAGCGAGCGCGGGGCGCGGCGACCGACGCCGAGAGCTTCGCCCTGCTCTGGGTGAGCAACGGTCTCGGTCTCGCCATCGATCTCGGCGGCCGCGTCCATCGCGGTGCCACCGGGGGTGCAGGCGAGGTGGGCTACATGCCGCTGCCCGGGTTCGCAGCCGAACGCCGGTCGGGCCGGCCGGTCAACTTCCAGAGCCTCGTCGCCGGTCAGGCCGTGGTCGCCCTGGCCCGGGCGCACGGGGTCCGGGGTCGCACCGGAGCGGCAGTGGTCGGACGGGCCGTCAGCGACCACGAGGCGGGCAGTGGCGGTGTGGCGTTCCTGAACGAGCTGGCCGATCGCCTGGCCACCGGGATCGCCATGATCGTGTCCGTCCTGGACCCGGAGCTCATCGTCCTGAGCGGCGACACGGCCGAGTCGGGGGGAGAGGCCCTCCGGTCCCGCATCGAGCAGCGCCTACGCCGGCTGTCACCCCTCCGGCCGCGGCTCGCGCTGACAGGGGTTCACGACGATCCGGTCCTCGCCGGTGCGCTGGAGCTGGGCCTCCGAACCGTGCGCGACCAGGTCTTCACCACGACGTCCCGTTCCGGCGCGGTCGCCGGTACGGCCCGCTAGGGCTCGCAGGAACGATGAAGGAGATGCGATGAGGGACCAGAGATTCCTGTTCCGGGCACTGACCTCGGCGACTGTGCTCGCGCTGGCCTTGGTGGGGTGCGGCTCGGGCTCGGACAACGGCAGCAAGGCCGCTCCAAAGGCGAGCAAGCCCACCGGCTCGATCACCTTCTGGCACTTCTTCACCGACCGGGAGGAGAAGGCCATCCAGGCCGTCGTCACCGACTTCGAGACGGCCAACCCCGGAGTCAAGGTCACCGTGAAGGGCGGCCAGGACGACGAGAAGATGAGACAGGCGATCGCCGCCGGCAAGGGTCCAGACGTCGGGCTCTCGTACTCCACCGACATCGTCGGGAACTTCTGCTCGACCGGTGCGTGGCAGGACCTCGAGCCGCTGATCAAGCGCGACAAGGTTGCGATGGACAGCCTGCTGCCGATCGTGCGCAGCTACACGGAGTACAACGGCAAGCGCTGCTCGATGCCGATGCTGGCCGACACCTACGGCCTCTACTACAACAAGAAGATGCTGGCTGCCGCCGGCTACACCAGCCCGCCGAAGACACTGAGCGAGTTCGACGCGATGGTGGTGAAGCTGACCAAGAAGAACAAGGACGGATCGATCAACGTTGCGGGATTCGTCCCGATGCTGGACTTCTACGAGAACAGCGCGGCGCACCTGGCTCCGAGCTGGAACGCCACCTGGCTGACGAAGGACGGCAAGTCCAACATCGGCAGCGACCCCGCGTGGAAGGCGATGCTGGAGTGGCAGAAGTCCCTCGCTGACAAGATCGGGGCGAAGGAACTGCAGAAGTTCAATGCCAAGAAGGGCGAGGAGTTCTCCGCGGACAACGCGTTCCAGAAGCAGAAGGTGGCCATGATGGTCGACGGTGAGTACCGCATCGCGTTCATCAAGGACCAGGCCCCTGGCGTCGACTTCGGGACCGCTCCCTTCCCGGTTCCCGACGACCAGGCGTCCCGCTACGGGGCGGGCTACGTGACGGGCAACATCATGGGCATCTCCAAGGGGTCCAAGAACCCTGAGGCCGCCTGGGCCCTCATCAAGTACCTCACGGTGAACAACGACGCGATCATCAAGCTCGCCAACGGCATCAAGAACGTGCCGACCACCCATGCGGCGCTGGCCTCCCCGAAGCTCGAGGTGGACGCGAACTTCAAGACGTTCATCGACATCTTCCAGAACCCGGGCAGCCAGACCTCTCCGTCCACCGGCAACGGAGCCGTCTACCAGAACCAGTTCGGCGACTTCGTGGACAAGTGGCAGCGAGGACAGGTCACCAACCTGGACGCGGGCCTGAAGACGCTCGACGACCAGATCAACAAGGCGCTCGCTCTCGGTCAGGCGCCGTAGGCCGAGGTCATGACCCTGACGCTCACCAGTCCGCCGGTGGCGGCGCCGCTTCGCAAGAGGCGGCGCCGCCAGCACGGAACGGTCCTGCTCCTGATGGGCCCGTGGATCCTCGGGTTCCTGATCTTCTTCGCCTACCCGCTGGTCGCGACCGTCTGGTACTCGTTCACGCGCTTCGACCTGCTGTCGCCGCCGTCGTTCGTCGGGCTTCGCAACTACCGCTACTTCCTGTTCGAGGACCCGAACTCGTGGAAGTCGCTGCGGAACACGCTCTGGTTCGTGATCTTCATGATGCCGGCCCGGTTGATCAGCGCCCTGCTCATCGGCCAGTTGCTGGTCAAGATCCGGCGCGGCGGCAGTATCTACCGGACGATCTTCTTCCTGCCCTCGCTCGCGCCGCCGGTCGCGGCGACCATCGCGTTCGCCTTCCTGTTCAACCCCGGAACGGGTGCGGTCAACGCCCTGCTCGGACGGTTCGGCATCGACGGGCCGCTGTGGCTCAGTGACCCGGCGTACGCGAAACCCGTCCTGCTGGCCCTCGGCGTGTGGGGCATGGGCGACGTCATGGTCATCTTCCTGGCGGCGCTGCTGGACGTGCCCAACGACCAGTACGAGGCGGCCGGGCTCGACGGCGCCAACGCCGTCCAGCAGTTCCGCTACATCACGCTGCCCAACCTCTCGCCGGTGCTGCTCTTCACCGCCATCACCGGCGTCATTCAGACGCTGCAGTACTTCACCCAGGCCGCTGTGGCCTCCTCGCTGGCGGCCGGCGTCGCGACCACCGGCGGCGGGAGCGCGAGTTCGCTCGGCTACCCCGACGGCGCGACGCTGACCTACCCGCTCTGGCTCTACCAGATGGGCTTCAAGAACTTCTACCTCGGCTACGCGTGCGCGATGGGAGTGATCCTCCTGGTGATCAGCCTGGTGTTCACGATCTTCCTGCTCCGGCGCTCCGCTGCGTTCCTCGGTCCGGACGCGGCGCGATGACTGCGACCCAGCTGCCGCTGACCGCGGTCACCACCACACCCCCGGAGCGGCGGCGTGCGCGCACCCGACGCTCCCTGCTGCTCGACGTCGCCGAGCACTCCACGGCCATCGCTCTCGGCGTGATCATCCTGGCGCCGATCGTCCTGATCACTCTCACTGCGTTCATGAGCAGCGGCCAGACCCTCACCTCCAACCTCTGGCCTCAGTCGTGGCACCTGTCCAACTTCCACGAGGTCTTCGTCAAGGCGCCGTTCCTGACCTGGCTGAAGAACTCGGTCATGTACTCCGTGCTGTCCACGGTCTTCATGCTGGTGTCGAGCTTCCCCGCGGCATACGCGCTGTCCCGGCTGCAGTGGAGAGGCAGGAACTTCGTGTTGCTCGCCGTCATCACGATGATGATGCTGCCGCCGCAAGTGACGGTCGTTCCGATCTACCGGATGTGGGCCGCGCTCAACCTCACCGGCACCCTGTGGCCTCTCATCCTGCCCAACCTGCTCGGCGACGCGTTCTCGGTCTTCCTGCTGCGGCAGTTCCTGCTCACGATCCCGCAGGAGTACTCCGACGCGGCCCGGGTCGACGGGGCCTCCGAGCTGCAGATCATGTGGCGCGTCATCATCCCGCTCGCGAAGCCCGCCATCGCGGCGACGTCAATCTTCATGTTCTTCTTCACCTGGAACGACTACTTCGGTCCGTTGCTCTACACCAGCGACCAGTCGCAGAACTGGACCGTCGCCGTCGGGCTCGCCTCGTTCCGCAGCCTGCACCACGTGCAGTGGAACCTCGTCATGGCGGCGACCGTCCTGGTCATGCTCCCGGTCATCGTGCTGTTCTTCTTTGCCCAGAAGGCCTTCGTCCAGGGCGTGACGCTAACGGGGGTCAAGGGATGAAGATCGCCGTGGTCGGTGGCGGCTCGACGTACACGCCTGAGCTCGTGGACGGCCTGGCCCGGCTGCGCGACGTGCTGTCGGTCGACGAGCTCGCGCTCACCGACCCGGCCGAGGACCGTCTCGCCCTCGTCGCGGGCATGGCCGAGCGCATCTTCGCCAAGCAGGGGCACCCCGGGCGGGTCACCCGCACGACGGACCTCGACGCGGCCGTCGACGGCGCGTCGGTGGTGCTCCTCCAGCTGCGCGTCGGCGGCCAGGCGGCCCGAAACGTCGACGAGACGCTCCCCCTGCAGTGCGGTTGCGTGGGGCAGGAGACGACCGGGGCGGGTGGGTTGGCCAAGGCGCTGCGGACGGTGCCGGTCGTGCTGGACATCGCAGAGCGGGTACGCCGGGGCGCCGGCGACAAGGCATGGATCGTCGACTTCACCAACCCCGTCGGGATCGTGACCCGGGCCTTGCTCGACGCGGGTCATCGGGCCGTCGGACTGTGCAACGTCGCGATCGGCAACCAGCGGGCGGTCGCCGCGCATGTCGGCGTCGAGCCCGGCCGGGTCGCTCTGGACCACGTCGGGCTCAACCACCTCACCTGGACCCGGCGCGTCCTCGTCGACGGGAAGGACGTGCTGCCGGCGCTGCTCGAGGAGGGGGCCGAGCTGCTCGCCGGCCGGTCCGGGCTGCCACTGGACCTTGTCCGCCGGCTCGGCGTGTGGCCGTCCTACTACCTGCGCTACTTCTACGAGCACGACGCGGTGGTCGAGGAGCAGCGCCGGTCGCCGTCGCGGGCCGAGGAGGTCGCGGCCATCGAGCGTGCACTGCTCGACATCTACGCCGACCCCACGGTGGACGAGAAGCCCGCCCTGCTGGAACAACGCGGCGGCGCCTACTACTCGGAAGCTGCCGTCGACCTGGTCGCCTCCCTGGTGGCCGACCGTGGTGACGTGCAGGTCGTCAACCTGCGCAACCGCGGCAGCCTGCCCTTCCTCGCCGACGAGGCGGTCATCGAGGTGCCGGCCCGGGTCGGGGGCGACGGCGTGACGGTCGAGCCGCTCGAGCCGCTCGAGCCGCTGTTCGCCGGGCTGGTCGCGCACGTCTCGGCGTACGAGGAACTCGCCGTGGACGCCGCGATCCACGGCGGCCGCGAACGGGTATTCCGGGCGCTGCTCGCGCATCCGCTGGTCGGCCAGCACGAGACGGCCGACCGGCTGACCGATCTGCTGCTCGCCGCCAACCGGGAGCACCTGCCGTGGGCCCGGTAACCGCCGCCGTCCTGGCGATCGACGGCGGCAACAGCAAGACCGACGTCGCCCTCGTCAGTGCGGACGGGACGCTGCTCGGCCATGCCCGCGGTCCCGGCTCGTGCCATCAGAACATCGGTATCGACGCGACGATGGACGTGCTGAGCAGCCTCGTCGCAGCCGCGGCGACCGAGGCCGGTCTGGATACCTCCACGGTTGCCGGGATCGCAGGTCATGCCGCGGTCTATCTGGCCGGTGCCGATCTCGAGGTCGAGGTGGAGATGCTGCACGGCCGGATCGCCGAGCGGGGCTGGGCGGAGGACCTCGTTGTCGACAACGACACGTTTGCCCTGCTGCGGGCCGGCACCCAGTCGCCGGACCGGGTGGCCGTGGTGTGCGGGGCCGGCATCAACTGCGTCGGGGTGGCCGCCGACGGTCGCAGCGTCCGGTTCCCGTCACTGGGACGGATCTCGGGGGACTGGGGCGGCGGCGGCGCGCTCGGCGTACACGCCCTCTACCTCGCGGTGCGCGCGGAGGACGGGCGGGGAGCCGCGACCGGCCTGCGCGACGCTGTCGCGTCGCACTTCGACTGCCCGACCGTCGCCGAGGTCACCGCGGCGATCCACCTCGGGCGCCTGCCGTTCGAGCGGCTGCACGAGCTCGTCCTGGTCCTGTTCGAGGTCGCGGCCGCTGGGGACGACGTCGCGCGCCGGGTCGTCGACCGGCTGGCGCGCGAGGTGATGCTGATGGCCACTGTCGCGCTGCGCGGGCTGGACCTGCTGGACCGGCCGGCCGACATCGTGCTCGGAGGGGGAGTCCTCGCAGCGCGGGACCCGCTGCTGCTCGGCACGACACTCGAACTACTCGCCACCGCTGCCCCGAAGGCCACCGTCGTGGTGGTCGACGACCCGCCGGTCGTGGGCGCCGCGCTGCTCGGGATGGACGCGGTCGGAGCCGGGCACGCGGCGGAGCGGGCGCTGCGCGACGCGCTGCTCGCGCGCACCCAGGCGGCGGCAGTCGCGGCCCGCAACCGGGTACGCCGCTGACCGCCGCCCGGACGACCGTCGTCGTGTCGGCGCATCTCGACGACGCGGTGCTCTCGTGCGGCGGCCGCCTCGACGACCGCTGCACCGTCGCGACCGTCTTCACCGGCGTCCCGGCGCCGGGGACGCCGACCGGCGAATGGGACCGGCTGACCGGGGCGAGCGACTCCCACCAGCGGATGTTGGACCGCCTCGACGAGGACGCGCAAGCGCTCGGCCCCCTCGGCTGCGCCGTCGTGTATCTCGGCCTCCTCGACAGCCAGTACCGCGGCGGACCCGCGGACCTGACTCTGGCGATCGCGCAGCTCGCGGATCTGCTCGCCGCCGCCACCGAGGTGTGGCTGCCCGCAGCCATCGGCGGTCACCCCGACCACCTGGCCGCCCGCACGGCGGGGCTGGCGGCGCTGGACGGGGTGGGCCTCTGGCCGCAGTACTACGCCGACATCCCGTACGCCGTGACCGACGGCTGGCCGGACTGGGTGACCGACGCGGACCCCGAACCCGATCCCCGGGAATCGGCGGCCTGGATCCGAGCACGGTTCGCCGCGACCGATGTGGACACCGACCGGCTCCGACCAGTAGTCCACCGCCTGGACCACCGGCAGCTCCGCCGCAAGCAGGCAGCGATCGAGGAGTACGTCACCCAGCTGCCGCTGCTGGACCAGCACTGCGCCGGGCGCCTGCACGACCCCGCCACCCTCGGCATCGAGCTGACGTGGGAAGCGGCGCCCTGATCAGCCGTCGCTCGACGTCTTCCAGAGGTTGATGCCGGCGTCGACCGCATGCTGGTCGATCGCCGTCAGCTCGTCGTCGGTCAACGGTGGGCCGTCGAGGGCGCCGAGGTTGGCCTCCAGCTGGGCGACGCTGCTAGCACCGATCAGGACCGACGTCACTCGCGGGTCGCGCAGCGCCCACGACAACGCGAGCTGAGCGAGGGACTGGCCGCGGGCCGAGGCGAGGTCATTCAGGGCCCGCACGTGCCGCAGGTTCGCGTCATCGAGCATGGCCTGGTCGAGCGACTTGCCTTGCGCGGCTCGCGAGTCCTCGGGGATCCCGTCGAGGTAGCGGTCCGTCAACATGCCCTGCGCTAACGGGGAGAACGCGATGCAGCCGGCCCCGACATCCTCGAGGGTGTCGAGCAGGTCCTCCTCGATCCACCGGTTGAGCATCGAGTAGGAAGGCTGGTGGATCAGCAACGGCGTACCGAGATCCTTGAGGATCGCGGCCGCCTCCCGCGTGCGCTCCGGGGAGTACGACGAGATGCCGGCGTACTGCGCGCGGCCGGACCTCACCGCGGTGGCGAGCGCTCCCATGGTCTCTTCCAGCGGAGTCTCGGGATCGAAGCGGTGGGAGTAGAAGATGTCGACGTAGTCCACGCCCATCCTGGCCAGTGACTGGTCGAGCGAGGCGAGCAGCGACTTGCGGGAGCCCCACTCGCCGTACGGGCCGGGCCACATGTCGTAGCCCGCCTTGGTCGACAGCACCAGCTCGTCACGGAACGGCGCAAAGTCCGCCGCGAAGTGCCCGCCGAAGTTGCGCTCGGCCCCGCCGTACGGCGGCCCGTAGTTGTTGGCGAGGTCGAAGTGGGTGACGCCGAGGTCGAAGGCTCGGCGCAGGATCGCGCGCTGGGTCTCGAGCGGCTTGTCGTCGCCGAAGTTGTGCCATAGGCCGAGGGATATCGGCGGCAGCAGCAGTCCGCTCCGGCCGGTGCGTCGGTAGGTGAGCCGCTCGTAGCGGCCGGGGTCTGGTGCGTAGGGGGGCGGTGTGGCCATCCGCCAAATCTAGACCGTACGGCGGCAACACCTACAACCCGGCTCGTCACCGTAGTAGACCTGCATCCATGACAACCGGACCCGATCTCGCCGACGTCAGCCTGCCCTCCCGGGTCGCCGCCCCGGACGAAGCCGTGGGCGCCGACGAGCTCGGCCTGGCGGCCCGCAACCACGGGATGCCGCTCGAGCTGCTGCGCCACGATCTGACTCCGGTGGGTGCGCACTACCTGCTCACGCACTACGACATCCCGTACGTCGCTGAGCAGACGTTCCGCCTCGATGTCGGCGGTGCCGTGCGCACGCCGCTGTCGCTGGACCTCGCTGCCATCCGGGACCGGCCAGCGGTGACGATGCCGGTGACGTTGGAGTGCGCCGGGAACGGGCGGGCCCGGTTTCACCCGCGGCCGGTGAGCCAGCCGTGGCTGCACGAGGCCGTCGGCACGATGGCGTGGACTGGCACGCCGCTGGGACCGTTGCTGAGCGAGGCAGGGATCGACGAAGACGCTGTCGACGTGGTGTTCACCGGTGCCGACCACGGCATCGAGCGGGGCGTCGAGCAGGACTACGCGAGGTCTTTGTCGGTGAAGGCTGCGCTCGACGGTGACGCGTTGCTGGCGTGGGGCTGCAACGGTGTGGACCTGCCGCCACAACACGGCGCGCCGCTGCGCCTGGTCGTGCCCGGGTGGTACGGCATGGCTTCGGTGAAGTGGCTGCGGAGCATCAAGGCGGTCACCGAGCCGTTCGACGGCTACCAGATGCGGGCCTACCGGATGCGGCAGCACTCAGACGAGCCGGGCGAGGCGCTCACGCTGATCGCCCCGCGTGCATTGATGGCGCCGCCGGGCTTCCCCGACTTCATGTCGCGGACGCGGGTCGTACGGATGGGCCGGCACGAACTCGAGGGGCGGGCGTGGTCCGGACATGGGGAGATCACGAGCGTCGAGGTGACGGTCGATAGCGGGGCGACCTGGCTGCCGGCGAAGCTCGACACGCCGTCCGGCCCCTTCGCCTGGCGCCGGTGGACGCTTCCCTGGGAGGTCGACAGCGCAGGCCGATGGATCCTGAGCGCTCGCGCGGTGGACAGCACCGGGCGCGCACAGCCGACGGAGCTGAACGAACAGCACTGGAACCGCGGCGGCTTCGCGAACACGTCCCTGCAGCGGGTGGAGGTCGTCGTCCTCGGCTGAGATCGCGCCGTAGCTATGGCTGAAGGCTGAACCAAACGGCGGCCGCGACCAACGCGGCGTATACGACCAGGATGGGCAAGACTGGCCCGGGGTCGAGTACGACTTTCCCGCTCGGGCGTGCCGGCAGTGGCGTCGGCCCGTTGTCGGGGTACTTGGAGCCGGCCATGTCCAAGCGCATCTCCAAGACCGAATACCTCTGCGTTGCTGAAGTGCGCTCCAACGGCGACCATCCGGCCCGTCAGGTCGAGATCCGCATCACCTATGCGGTGGAAAGCGAGGGTGTGACCACCTCGCAACTTCGGCGCAGTTGATGGTCCCGCATCTACTCCGGGCGTGAGCGGGCGTCCTTCCGGAGTGCTCGGTAATGACAGCTCTGTTCGCCGCCATCTGGTTCAACCACGTCTCTGGCGCAATGCGCCAGAACGGCGTAATGACTGTGGACTGCCCATCCCGCGTCAACCTCGGACAGGTCCCGTAACTGTAGCGAGCCGCTGCGTTTGATGAGAGCCCGGCGCATGGCGGCTGCCCCTTTTGTCGATGGCCTCGGATACGACTTTTGACCCTTTTGGACTGCTGAGGCTTTCCGCGTCATCCTCGACATGGGTGTGTTCAGGACGGACACTTGTCGCGGACGGGACGAAGGTGCGTATGGAGCTGGTGAGTCTGTGGCGATACCCGGTCAAGTCACTGCAGGGTGAGCGGCTCGACCGGGCACGGGTGGAAGACAACGGACTTGTCGGTGATCGGCTGTGGGGACTACGAGATCAGCGCACGGGCCGGATCCTGACTGCGCGCCGTCGCCCGGAGCTGCTTGAAGCAGCCGCGTCCTATGAGAACGGCTTGCCGGTAATCACTCTCCCCGATGGCGGCATCGCCGCAGGTCCCGGGAAGCGGACAGACCGACTGCTCTCGGAGTGGTTGGGGAACCCAGTGTCTCTCGTGTCCTCGGTTGGTACCGAGCCGGGGAGAGCAGAGTTCTTCTCCGACGCGACCGACGACTCAAGCCAGGCGATCGAGTGGACGATGCCGGCGAGCCGGTACGTGGATGCGGCGCCGGTGCTCGTGCTCACGAGCGCGTCATTGCGCACCGCCGCAGGGCTCTATCCCAACGGCGTGTGGGATCCGCGCCGTTTCCGTCCGAACCTGCTCATTGACCTGGAGGGCGACGATTGGGTGGAGGACCAGTGGATCGGCCAGCCTCTGCGGGTAGGGGCCGTCACGCTGGTCGCCACCGAGCGGTGCATTCGCTGCACCATGGTTACCCGTGCCCAGCCCGGACTCAAGGCAGACGTTGACATCTTCCGCAGCCTGGCCCGACACCACGGCGGCCGATTTGGCGTCTGGTCGGATGTACTCACCCAGGGGAGCCTCTCGGTTGGAGATTTAGCGTCGCTGAGCGCCACGAGTTCGGCCCGCGGTCACGCTGCAGTGCTCTAGCGCCGCGGAGCCCTAGATCGAGGCCGACCGCCGGCAGTGCCCGGGGCGCAGACCAGCGCCGGCGCCAGCACAGGTCGGCCCCTCAAGGGAATAGTTGAACGTCGAATAGTGCCAACTCTGCACTGGGCGGCAGCGAGCCTGCCAGCTCTGAGTTCAATGGGCGAGCCGCGGCCGGGCGCAACGAAACCGAGCTGACCGGCACCATTGACGGTGGCGATTGCCTCCCTGGGGGCGTCGTGTCTGGCCTCGGTAACGTGTGATGCATGCCCATCAAACTCGAGAACGTCGGCATCGCCGTCCGCGACCTTGAAGCGACGATTGCCTTCTTCACCGACCTCGGCCTGACCGTCCTCGGCCGCGACACGGTCAGCGGCGAGTGGACCGACACCGCGGTCGGCCTCGACGGCAACCACGCAAACATCGCCATGCTCCAGACGCCAGACGGCGGCGGTCGCCTCGAGCTCTTCGAGTACATCCATCCCGACGCGATCGAGACCGAACCCACCCTGCCCAACGAGATCGGCATGCACCGCGTCGCCTTCTCGGTCGACGACATCGATGAGGCACTCGAGATCGCCGCGAGGCACGGCTGCCACCCGCTGCGCGGCGTCGCGACCTACGGGGAGGTCTACAAGCTCACCTATGTCCGCGGGCCAAGCGGCATCCTCGTGATGCTCGCCCAGGACCTGACGAAAAGCTGACCGCCACGACGCATGCCGGCGCGAGAAGCGTTCCGGATCGGTCGCCGCCAGCCACCGCCACCGATCTGTGGTGCCAGCTCCCGATTGACGGATCCGTTCGCCCGATTGGGCATGAACGGATCGCGTTGATAGCTGCGACCGAGCGAATCGTCCGTCGGCATCTTCTGTGCTATCGCTCGATCATTGCCGAGCATTCGGCGACGCTCCAGGAGCGGTCGGGCGGTCCGCGAAGGGGCTTCCTGGGCTGGCCCCGCTACTGTTCCCCGAGGATCGTGGGCGCTAGGCAGGAGACGTCGTGGGTCAGGATGTGGTCAGGGCCGCCGTCGTTCAGCGCCCACCGGTGCTGCTCGACCGAGACGAGACAATCAAGATTGTCGTCGACGCCGTCTCGGAGGGCGCGTCGGCGGGGGCCGGGCTGGTCGTCTTCCCGGAGACCTTTGTCCCCGGTTACCCGGTGTGGATCTGGGGCCTGCGCCCGCAAAGTGACTACGACACCACGTCTGAGCTGCACGCTCAGCTGCTCGCCAACAGCGTGGACCTGACCGGGGACGACTTGAGGCCGGTGCAGGAGGCGGCGGCCAGCCATGGAGTGGTCGTCGTCTGCGGCGTGCACGAACGTGAGGGCTCGTTCAGCCGCGCGACCATCTACAACACCCTGGTCACGATCGGCCGCGACGGGAAAGTTCTCAATCGGCACCGCAAGCTCGTGCCGACGAACCCGGAGCGAATGATTTGGGGCCAGGGCGACGCCTCTGGGCTGCGCGCGGTGGACACGTCGTTCGGCCGGCTGGGTGGGTTGATCTGCTGGGAAAACTACATGCCTCTGGCCCGTTACAGCCTGTACGCGGACGGTGTGCAGATCTACGTGGCGTCCACCTGGGACGAGGGCGAGGGATGGCTGGCCACGCTGCGTCACATCGCTTCGGAAGGTCGTTGCTGGGTCATCGGATCGGGCAGCGCCCTCAACTCGGACGACGTGCCGCCGGCGTTGCCTGCGCGCGACGCCTTGTTTCCCGACCGAGACACCTGGCTGAACTCCGGTGACTCGGTGATCATCGATCCCCATGGCAAGGTTGTCGCCGGTCCCCTGCACCGCGAGTACGGCATCCTCTACGCCGACATCGATCCGGCAGTGTCCGCTAGCGCCCATCGGACGTTGGACGTCGCCGGCCACTATGGACGCCCGGACGTCTTCAACCTCACGGTCGACCGCTCACCACGGCCACCGATCACCTTCATAGCGCCGGAGTAGCACCGGTCGACCGCCGGGACAGATCGGCCGCCAGGTACCCGCCAGGAAGGCCTCGATCGGTGGTGCCGGCGATGAGGTGGCCGGTGTTCCGAGATCACCGAACCGTCATGGGCGCTGTGGGACACCTGGGAGCGGCATGATTCGGAGGGTCGCGACAACAGCCCTCCGCAAAGGAAACCCCGATAATGACCACCGACCTGGACCTCACCAACTACAGGGCTCTCAGCTTCGATTGCTACGGCACCCTCATCGA
>JAVEDB010000144.1 GCA_030841185.1 Actinomycetota bacterium | reverse complement strand
CCAGCACCGCGGCGTCGATGAAGTCCGCGACGGGCTCCGGGTTGAACGCCGAGTGACCGCCGGTGATCACCAGCGGGTGTTCCTCGGTGCGCTGCGCGCTTTCGAGCGGGATGCCGGCAAGGTCCAGCCCGAGCAGGAAGTTGGTGTATCCGAGCTCTGTCGAGAACGACACACCCAGCACGTCGAAGGCACCGACCGGCCGGTGCCCGTCGACGGTGAACTGAGGTACGCCGTGTTCGCGCATCAGCCGTTCCAGGTCGGGCCACACCGTGTAGGTGCGTTCGGCCAGCACGCCGGGCGCCTCGTTGAGGACCTCGTACAGGATCATGACGCCCTGGTTGGGGACACCTACCTCGTAGGCGTCCGGGTACATCAGCGCCCACCGGACGTCGCAGGAGTCCCAGTCCTTGACGGTGGAGTTGAGCTCGCCGCCGACGTACTGGATCGGCTTCTGAACCTGCGGAAGCAGCGGTTCCAGTCGCGCGAAGAGCGACTCGACGGGCATGACGAGGGACCTTCCAGCGGACGGCGCGAGCGGTCCCCCAGCGTAACCCGCGCTAGGCGTAGCGTCGCATATGGACGTTTTGCAGCAAGCCGATCGCCAGCAGGTTCGCGAACATCGATGAGCCCCCGTAGGACACGAACGGCAGCGGCACGCCGGTCACCGGCATGATTCCGAGGGTCATCCCGATGTTCTCGAAGGCCTGGAAGGCGAACCAGCAGACGATGCCGGTGGCGAGCAGCCGACCGAAGAGGTCCTCCGCCTGGGCGGCGATGCGCATCGCCCGCCAGAGCACGATTCCGAGCAGCAGGATCAGGCCCACCGCCCCGACGAAGCCCAGCTCCTCGCCGGCCACCGTGAAGATGAAGTCGGTCTGCTGTTCCGGGACGAACTTGCCCTGGGTCTGGGCGCCGGCGAACAGCCCTTGCCCGTGGATGCCCCCGGAACAGATGGCGATCTGGGCCTGGCGCACGTTGTAGCCCGCGCCCTTCGGATCGGCGGCCGGGTTGAGGAACGCGGTGAAGCGGTCGAGCTGATAGGGCTTGAGGAAGCCCACCTGGACCGCGACGAAGGCGACCAGGGCACCGCCCATGACCAGTCCCACGACCCACCGGATGTCGGCGCCGGACACCGCGATCACCCCGAGCACGAGCGCCGAGATCACCAGCGCCGTCCCGAGGTCGGGCTGCAGCATCACCAGGCCCAGTGGCACCGCGGCGAAAGCCAGCGCCAGCACGACGTCGGTGTTGCGCGGCTCCACCTCGGCGTCGCGCTTCTCGGACAGCAGCATGGCCATTCCGACCACCAGCGCCACCTTTGCCAGCTCCGAGGGCTGCACCGAGAAACCCGCGGGCAGCACGATCCACGAGTGCGAGCCGTTGATCGTCGCGCCCAGCGGGGACAGCACGGCGACCAGGCCGGCCATCGAGAGCAGGTAGACCGCCGGCGCGTAGGCACGCAGCATCCGGTAGTCGAACAGCGAGGCGGCGAGCCCCAGCACCATCCCGATGGCCATGTTGATCACGTGGTGCTTGATGTACGCCTGCGGATCCCCGCCGCTGTCGAGGGCCGCCTGGCGGGTGGCCGACCACACCAGTGCGGTGCCGAGGACACCCATCGCGAGGACGGCGAGGAGCAGCGCCCAGTCGAGCCGGCGCAGCGGCGCGTCGCGTCCCAGCAGGGCGGTAGCCGTGCTGCGCCGCGTCGCGCCGTAGGGCGCCGCTCCGTAGCCGGCGGTCATCCGCCGTCCTCGCGTCGGAACGGCGGGATGATGTCCGCCTGGCCGCGCAGCGGCCGGTCGGGCTGCACGACGGTGCCGTCGGAGCGCACAACAGGCAGCGCGACGGTCGGGTGGCCGCCGGGCGGGGTGGCCTTGGACAGGTCCACCGTCTGGCCGTTGATGCCGAACAGAGTCTTGTAGATCTGGGCGACCGCGGGTCCGGAGGTGCCGGAGCCGGTGCCGCCCTGCGAGACCATCATCACCACGGCGTACTGCGGCTTGGTGGACGGCGCGAACGAGGCGAACCAGGACGTGGTCTGCTTGCCGTAGACCTCGCCGGTCCCGGTCTTGGATGCCACCGGCAGCTTCGCCAACGGGAACGAGGCCCGACGGAACGGGCCGGCACCGGTCCCCTTCACGCTCACCTGGCGCATCGCGTTGCGCAGCCAGGCCAAGGTCTGCCGGTCGGCCGGGACCCGCCCGGTGGCCTTCGGCTCGAGCCGGCGCACGAGCTGGCCCTGCGGAGTGATGATCGCCTTGCCGAGGTGCGGCGTCACCAGGATGCCGCCGTTGGCCACCGCCGAGTAGACCCGCGCCATCTGCAGCGGCGTCACGGTGGTGTCGCCCTGGCCGATGGCGAAGTTGGCGGCGTCGCCCCCGCGGTAGGCCCAGCCGTCCACGCAGTTCTCGCTCGAGAGCCGCCGCAGGTACGCCGCGCGGTCCGGGTCCCGTTTCGCGACGTCCGGATAGCCGGACTTCGCCTTGCGGCAGTAGAAGTCGCGGGTCTCCTTCCAGTACGCCTGCTTCCACGCCCGGTCGGCGATGCGCCCGCTGGACTCACTCGGCAGGTCGATGCCGGTGGGCTTGCCGAGGCCGTAGCCCTTCGCCATCTCGGTGAACGGGTCCTTGACGCCGGCCTTGGGGTGCAGCTTGCCCATCCGCAGCCAGGTCTCGTAGGCGAACTTGTAGAACACCGTGTCGCAGGACACCTCGATCGCGCGCTCCATCGAGATGGTGCCGTAGCCCTGCGACTCGTAGTTGCTCTTGAGCGTTCCGCCGATCGGATAGCCGGACGGGCACGGGTAGGAGGCGTGGACCGAGTACCCCGCCTTGACCGCCGCCGGCAGGGACACGGCCTTGAACGTCGACGCCGGCGCGAACTCGCCCTGGGTGGCCCGCGACTGGTTGGGGAAGTTGTTCTTCGCGCTGGCGATCGCCTGGTAGTCCTTGATGCTGATGCCGCCCACCCAGATGTTCGGGTTGTAGGTGGGCCAGCTCGCCATCGCGACGATCCCCCCGGTGTGCACGTCCATGACCACGACGGCACCGGAGTCCGCCTTGTACTTGCGGCCGCCCTTGTTCGGGTCACCGGTTGTGCGGGCCCGCTTGATGGCGGCCAGCAGCTCGGCCTCGGCCACCGCCTGGAGCTTCGCGTCGATGGTCGTCACCAGATGGTTGCCGGCCGTGGGCTGGGTCTCGGCGAGCACAGCACTGACCCCGCCCCGGTGGTCGACGGCCAGCGTCTTTACCCCGGGTACGCCCCGAAGGTCGCCGTCATACTGCCGTTCCAGCCCGGCCCGTCCGACCAGGTCGGTGCGCAGCAGCACCGTCTCGTTGTGGCCGTTCTTGGCGGCTGACGAGGCGGCCTTCCGGGCGGCCAGCTCCTCGTCGGTGACGGGGCCGA
Source organism: Actinomycetota bacterium (assembly GCA_030841185.1). Taxonomy (GTDB): domain Bacteria; phylum Actinomycetota; class Actinomycetes; order JACCUZ01; family JACCUZ01; genus JAVEDB01. The sequence goes on along the minus strand of JAVEDB010000144.1, from coordinate 8,698 downwards.
GGTAGCCGAGGATGTGGGCCGCGTTGGCTTTTTGCGGCATCGGGTACTCGCGCACGGCCGTGAGCTCGGCTGTCACGCCGGGGAAGTCCTCGCGCCGCTCCATGATCTGCAGCGCCATCGCCGTGTCGGCCTCGTCGGTGACCGGGATCGGCTGGTAGGGCGAGCCGTTCCAGCACTTCGGCGGCGGCGACGCCCCCGGCGTACCGCACAGCCGTGTCTTCTCCCACACCTCGAGATAGGGCTTGCCGATGACCGCCGCGACCTTGGCCACCAAGGCGCGGCCGCCGTCGCGCTGGCGCAGCATCTCGGTCCGGCTGATGGAGACGACCAGGGCGGTCCGGTTGCGGGCGAGTGGGCGCCCCCGCGAGTCGAGGATCATCCCCCGGGCGGCCGGGGTGACGATCTCCCGGGTCCGGTTCTCGGCTGCCGCCCGCACGTAGTTGTCCCGCGTGTCGACCTGGAGGTACCAGAGCCGCCCGACCAGCGTGACCAGCAACGACATGACGAGCACCTGCAGCACCAGCAGCCGCAGGCCGGACCGTTGGCTCATCGCGCGCCGTCCCGCGCCGCTCATGACCGCGACACCGGTTCGGGCTCGACCCGGTGGATCATGGCGAGGACGGCGGAAACGACGAACGGGCTGAGTACGACGGCGTAGAGAACCGCCGTCGGGAGCAGCTCGGCGACGACGGGCCAGTTGATGGCCGGATCGTCGACGAGCAGGCCCAGAGCGGCGTACATGAGGACCGATGCGGCCGCCGCTATCGCGACGACGATGACGGGCACGAACGCCGACCGGCGGGTCTCGCTGCGGGCGAGGCCGGCCGCATATCCGACGAGGGACAGCACGAACGCCCAACGACCGACGGCGTGGTCGGCCGGCGGCGCGAGATCCGTGGAGATGCCCGCGACGAAACCGGCCACCAGGCCGAACCCGGGTCCGCGCGCCAGCCCGAGGGCGACCACGCACACCAGCACCAGGTCAGGAGTAGCGCCGGGCAGCGGCAACCGGGCAAGGAATGAGAGCTGCACGGCGAGCGCGGCCACCACCACGGCGGCTGCGACGAGCACCCGGGACGTCTTCACTAGCGCTTCTTGGTCGGCGTCGGTGCGGGCTTGGCCGTCACGGTCACCGTGACGGTGGGGATCGGCTTGGGCCGGGCGGGCGGGGGAGGCAGGACGGCGTCGCGCGGGTCCGTGCGCGGGGGCTCGACGACGACCGCCACCAGGTCCAGCGAGGTGAAGTCGACGTACGGGCGCACAGCGGCGATGCGGGTGAGGGTGCCTACGGTCTTCTGCACGCCGACGACCTCGCCGACGGGGACACCAGGGACGTACGGCGTGGAGCCGCGCGAGCCGAAGGACACCAGCCGGTCGCCCGTGACGACGGAGGACTGCCCGTCGAGCAGCTCGAGGCTGAGCTCGCCGTGGTGGGCGGCGCCCTGACCGCTGGTGATGCCCACTTCCATGGACTTCTCGAGACGGACGCCGACCGCGGACTGCGGGTCGATGGCCAGCAAGACGGTCGCGGTGGTCGGGCCGACGGTCTTCACCCGGCCGACCAGCCCGTCACCGTTGATCACGGTCATGTCGGGTTTGATGCCGTCGCGGCTTCCCGCGTCGATCGTGACGGTCCAGGAGAAGCTCTGGGCGGCGCCCACCGCGACGACCTGGGCGGGGACGACCCGGTAGCGACCGGCACCCGCCGTGCGCAGCAGGGCGTCCAGCTCGGCGGCCCGATTGCGAGCCAGCTCGCTGGTGCGCAGCTGCTGGCGAAGAGTCGCGTTGGTCTTGCCCAGCTCCGCGGCCTTGTCGGTGTTCCTGCCCACGCTCGACAGATCGTCCACCGCGCTGCTCACCGGCCGGGCGATCGCCGACGCCGCGCGCTCCACCGGCCCGAAGACGGCAGCGCCGATCGAGCGCAGCCCGTCCAGCGGTGACTTGCCCTGCCCACGGTGGTCGAGCGCGACGAGGGTGATCGACGTCAGCAGGAGCAGCGCAAGCAGAAGCCTGGTACGTCTCGTGTCACGGTTCATGCCACCGCGGCTAGCGCGCAGCGCTCATGGTCAATGCCGCGGTTCCGAGATGAGGACCTGCTGCAGCGCCTCGAACTCCTCCACGCACTTGCCCGAGCCGAGGGCCACCGAGTCCAGCGGGCGGTCCGTGATGTGGATCGGCATGCCGGTCTCGTGCCGCAGCCGGTCGTCGAGTCCCTTGAGCAGCGCACCACCACCGGTGATGACGATGCCGCGGTCCATGATGTCGCCGGAGAGCTCCGGCGGGCACTTGTCGAGGGTGGTCTTCACCGCGTCGATGATCGCGTTGACCGGCTCCTCGATCGCCTTGCGGATCTCCTCCGCCGACACGACGATCGTCTTCGGCAACCCGGAGACGAGGTCACGGCCGCGGATCTCCGCGTGCGGCTCCTCGGGCGCCGGGAAGGCGGAGCCGATCGCCATCTTGATCTCCTCGGCGGTGCGCTCGCCGAGCATCAGCGAGTACTCCTTCTTCACGTACGTGATGATCGCCTGGTCCAGCTCGTCGCCGCCGGTGCGGATCGACTGGCTGGTGACGATGCCGCCGAGCGAGATGACCGCGACCTCGGTGGTGCCGCCACCGATGTCGACGACCATGTTCCCGGTGGGCTCGTGGACGGGCAGGCCGGCACCGATCGCCGCCGCCATGGGCTCCTCGATGATGTAGACCTTGCGGGCGCCGGCGGCGTAGCCGGCGTCCTTGACGGCCCGCTGCTCCACGCCGGTGATGCCGCTCGGGACGCACACGACCAGGCGCGGCCGGTTGAACCGGCGGCGGCGGTGCACCTTCTGGATGAAGTAGCGGAGCATCCGCTCGGTCGTGTCGAAGTCGGCGATGACGCCGTCCTTGAGGGGCCGGATCGCGACGATGTTGCCCGGCGTGCGGCCGATCATCTTCTTGGCCTCGGCGCCGACGGCCAGGATGCCACCCGTGTTGGTGTTGATCGCCACCACCGAAGGCTCGTTGAGCACGATGCCCTTGCCGCGCACGTAGACGAGCGTGTTGGCCGTGCCCAGGTCCACCGCCATGTCGCGGCCGATGAAGGACAGGTTCTTGCCCATGAGAGGGGACCTTCCGAAGCAGATTGACGCTAACGCCGGGGAGCGCGCCGCTTGGAAAGCACCGCCCGGCGCGAGGATGCTATCGGCGCAAGGTGGACATGGCCCAAGCGAACCGCCGGGCCCAATTCTTAAAGATTTGGGAAGAAGTTCGAGATCTCCCTGGCGGCGGACTCCGGCGAGTCCGAGGCGTGCACGAGGTTCTCCCGGTTGGACAGCGAGAGGTCGCCCCGGATCGTGCCGGCAGCGGCGCCCCGGCCGTCGGTGGCACCCACCAGGAGCCGGACCACCGAGACGGCCTGGTCACCCTCCGCCACCATGGCCACCAGCGGGCCAGAGGTGATGAACTCCCGCAGCGGCGGATAGAACGGCTTGTCGAGGTGCTCCGCGTAGTGGCGGTCGGCGGCGGCCGCGTCGATGGTCCGCAGGTCCATGGCCACGAGCGTGAGCCCCTTGCGCTCGAACCGGCCGAGCACCTCGCCCACCAGCCCGCGGCGCACCGCGTCGGGCTTGATCAGGATCAGGGTGCGCTCGGTCACGGCTCGCGACTTTACTGGTCCGGCGCGCCCGCGCCCGCGGCGGCCCGGAGCCGCTCGACCCGCCGGCCGAGCAGGATCGCGAGCCCCCAGAGCGCGGCGAACACGGCGCCGAGGAAAAACATCACCGGTACGACGAGGCCCGCAGCGATCACCAGGACCTGGAGGAGGGACCCCAGCAGGTAGCCCCAGGGCCGCCGGAGCAGTCCGGCGACCACCAGGGCGGCCAGCGCCCCGGCCCCGCCGACGAGCCAGACCGTCGAGCTCTCGACGTCGCTCAGGTCCTTGGCGACCAGCGTGGCGAAGAAGATCACGAAGGCCTCGGCGACCAGCACGCTGGCCGCGAGCAGGCGCATGTCAGCGACCGCCGAGCAGGGTCCGGGCCTCGGCCACGGTGATGATCGAGCCGGTGACCAGCACTCCCGTGCCTGTCAGGTCGTCGTCGGCCTCGGCCAGCGTCACCGCGGCGTCGATGGCGTCGTCGAGCCGGGGGGCCACCTCGACCCGGTCGGCACCGAACACCGAGACGGCGAGCGCCCCGAGGGCGTCCGCGTCCATCGCCCGTGGTGACGCGGACTGGCTCACGACCACCTCGGCCAGGACCGGCTCGAGTGCCTCGAGCATCCCGGTGACGTCCTTGTCGGCCATGGCCGCGAAGACGCCGACGAGGCGGGTGAAGCCGAAGGCCTCGGTGATCGCCGCGGCGGTGGCTGCCATCCCGGCCGGGTTGTGCGCCGCGTCCAGCACCACTGTCGGCGAGGAGCGGATCACCTCGAGCCGCCCCGGCGAGCTGACGTTGGCGAAGCCGGCTCGGACGATGTCGGCGTCCAGCTGTCCTCGCTCGGCGTGGCCGCCCCCGAGGAACGCCTCGACGGCCGCGAGCGCGCAGGCGGCGTTGTGCGCCTGATGTGCTCCGAGCAGCGGGAGGAACACCTCGTCGTACTCCCCCGCGAGCCCGCGCAGGGACAGCACCTGCCCACCTACCGCCTGGGTGCGGGTGGTCACGCCGAACTCCAGCCCCTCGCGGGCCACCGTCGTCCCCGCCTGTGCGGCGGCCCGCATCAGCACCTCGGCGGCGGCGACCTGTTGCTGGGCGAGCACGCCGAAACCTCCGGGCTTGAGCACGCCGGCCTTCTCGGCGGCGATCTCCTCGATCGTCGACCCGAGGAAGTGCACGTGATCGATGGCGATCGGCGTGACGACCGACACCGCCGCGTCGGCGACGTTGGTGGCGTCCCAGGTGCCGCCCATGCCGATCTCGACCACGGCGACATCGACGGGTGCGTCGGCGAAGGCCGCGTAGCCCATCGCGGTGAGAACCTCGAAGAAGGACAAGCGGACACCGTGGCGACCGTCCACGATCGGCAGGTAGGGCGCCACGTCCTCGTAGACCGCGCGGAACGTCTCCACGTCGATCGGCTGCCCGTCGAGGGCGATCCGCTCCCGCATGGAGTGCAGGTGCGGGCTGGTGAACCGACCGGTCCGCAGCCCGAACTCCCGAAGCAGCGAGTCGATCATCCGAGCGGTCGACGTCTTGCCGTTAGTGCCCGCGACGTGGATCACCGGGACCGCGTTCTGGGGAGACCCGAGCAGATCGAGCAGGTCGCGGATGCGGTCGAGCGAGGGAGTGAGGTCGTGCTCGGGAGCTCGCTCGAGGATCGCCTGCTCGATGTCCGCGATCTGGGCGTCCGTCACGGTGGGCGAGTCTAGGCGGGGGCGCTCCGCGGGAAACTCGTGCGCGCTCCTGTCGGCGCGGTCCATAGGATCGAAGCCATGGACAGCGCCACAGGGCCGCAGGCCGCGAGGACGCCTCGACTGCCGGACAAGCCGACCGTCGACGGCATCGAGGCGCGCTGGACGGCCGTCTGGGAGGAGCAGGGCACTTACCGGTTCGACGCGAGTCGGCCTCGGGAGCAGGTGTTCTCCATCGACACCCCGCCCCCGACGGTCAGCGGATCACTGCACGTCGGGCACGTCTTCTCCTACAGCCACACGGACTTCATCGCGCGCTACCAGCGGATGCGCGGGCTCGAGGTGTTCTACCCGATGGGCTGGGACGACAACGGACTGCCGACGGAGCGGCGGGTCCAGAACTACTTCGGCGTCCGGTGCGACCCGTCGCTCCCCTACCAGCCGGCCTTCCGGCCTCCGGACAAGCCCGATCCCAAGTCCCAGGTCCCGATCTCGCGGCGCAACTTCATCGAGCTGTGCGAGCTGCTGACGGCCGAGGACGAGAAGGCCTATGAGGCACTCTGGCGGCAGGTCGGCCTGTCCGTCGACTGGCGCTACATGTACACGACGATCAGCGACTCGTCCCGGTCGGTGGCGCAGCGCGCATTCCTGCGCAACCTCGCGCGGGGCGAGGCCTACCAGGCCGAGGCGCCGGGGCTGTGGGACGTGACGTTCCAGACGGCGGTGGCGCAGGCCGAGCTCGAGGCCCGCGACTACCCGGGGCACTTCCACCGGGTCGCGTTCCACGGCCCTGCCGGACCGATCCACATCGAGACGACCCGCCCCGAGCTCATCCCGGCATGTGTGGCGCTCATCGCGCACCCCGACGACGAGCGTTACCAGGGGCTTTTCGGTACGACGGTGCGCTCGCCGATCTTCGACGTCGAGGTGCCGGTCCTCGCGCACCACCTCGCCGAGCCGGACAAGGGTGCCGGCATCGCGATGTGCTGCACCTTCGGGGACCTGACCGACGTCATGTGGTGGCGGGAGCTGCAACTGCCGACCCGGTCCGTCATCGGTCGCGACGGGCGGTTGCTTCGTGACACCCCTCCGTGGCTCGACGGCGCCGGCGCCTCGGCGTACGCGGAACTCGCCGGGAAGACGACGTTCTCGGCGCGCGCAGGTGTGGTCGAGCTGCTGCGCGCGTCGGGTGACCTCGACGGCGAGCCGGTGCCGACCCAGCGGATGGCCAACTTCTACGAGAACGGCGACAAGCCGCTGGAGATCGTCACCAGCCGGCAGTGGTACATCCGCAACGGCGGTCGTGACGAGGCGCTCCGGGCGACGTTCCTCGAGCGGGGTCGTGAGCTCGACTGGGTCCCCGACTACATGCGGCACCGCTACGAGAACTGGGTGAGCGGGCTCAACGGCGACTGGCTGGTCAGCCGGCAACGGTTCTTCGGGGTGCCGTTCCCCATCTGGTACCCCCTCGACGAGCAGGGCGAGGTGGTGCACGACAAGCCGATCCTGGCCGACGAGTCCGAGCTGCCGGTCGACCCGTCCTCGCAGGCGCCCGGCGGCTACAGCGAGGACCAGCGGGACCAGCCCGGGGGCTTCACCGCGGATCCCGACGTGATGGACACTTGGGCCACCTCGTCGCTGTCACCGCAGATCGTCTGCGGCTGGGAACGCGACCCCGACCTGTTCGCACGGACGTTCCCCATGGACATGCGGCCGCAGGCACACGAGATCATCCGGACCTGGTTGTTCGCCACGATCGTGCGCTCCCACTTCGAGCACGGGACGCTGCCGTGGTCGCACGCCGCGATCTCGGGCTTCGTCGTGGACCCCGACCGCAAGAAGATGTCGAAGTCCAAGGGCAACGCCACGACACCGGTCGACGTGCTCGACCGGTACGGCTCCGACGCCGTGCGCTGGCGGGCGGCCGGAGCGCGTCCGGGCACCGACAGCCCGTTCGACGAGGCGCAGATGAAGATCGGGCGCCGGCTCGCCATCAAGATCCTCAATGCGAGCAACTTCGTGCTCTCTCTCGGGGCCACCGAGGACTCCGACGCCGTCAGCGAGCCGTTGGACCGCGCGCTGCTCGCGAGCCTCGCCGGCGTCGTCCGAGAGGCGACCGAGGCACTCGACGCCTACAACTACACGCGGGCCCTGGAGGTGACGGAGACGTTCTTCTGGACGTTCTGCGACGACTACCTCGAGCTTGTGAAGGACCGTGCCTACGGCAGCCGCGGGGAGGATGCCGCCGCGTCGGCTAAGTCCACCCTGGCGGCCGCGCTGTCCGTGCAGCTGCGGCTGTTCGCACCGTTCCTGCCATTCGTCACCGAGGAGGTCTGGTCGTGGTGGCAGGACGGCTCGGTGCACCGCTCCGCGTGGCCGCGGTTCGAGACCGTCCACGAGTCGGCGAAGGGCGGCGACAGCTCCGTGCTCGCCGACACGTCCGTCGTGCTCGCGGCGATCCGAAAGGCGAAGTCCGAAGCCAAGACCTCGATGCGCACCGAGGTGCCGGCCGCGGTGGTCCAGGGTCCGGAGGCGGCGGTCGACCGGGTCCGGCTGGCCGCCGACGACCTCCGCGCCACGGGTCGGGTGGCCGAGCTGATGCTCGCGCCCGGGGGCGACACGCTCTCGGTCGAGGTGCAGCTGTGACCGAGGCAGACCGGACCCCGGGCAGCGGCGCGCCGCAGCGGACCTGGGCCCGCTGGTGGCCGAAAGACGTCGCTCTCATCCACCTGTCCGCTGCGGTGATCGTCCTGCTCACGGCGTACGCCGGTCACCTCCCGTTCCTGTGGCTGGTCGACACCCTCGCCCACCGGCCGAGCTGGCTCGGTCTAGCCGTGGCCTGGGCGCTCGGCACCGCGCTGTATTTCCTCGCCTGGCAGCAGATCGGGCAGTACAACCGTGCCGTCGAGGTCCTGGTCACCGTCGCCCTCGTCCTCAATGCGCTGTGGGCCGTCGAGACGTTGTTCGTCGGCCTGCTTCAGGTCAGCGGGCTCGGCGTCCGCGGCTTGCTCGTCGGGACGCTGCCCTGGTTCATCCGCCTCCTGGTCGCCGTCGTCACGCTGGCGGCGGTCCTGCTCTACTTCCGGTTGGGCCGGTTGCCCGACGAGTCGGAGCCGCTGCGTTCCGCCACCCCTCCGCCCGCCGCTGTCGTGGTCAGCGTCGTGGGCTTCCTGCTGGCGGCGTGGAGCATGGCGCTGCTCGCGCCCCCGCAGGCCAATCCCGCTGAGGCGGTCAAGGCCGTCGCAACCGCAACCAAGTCAGACGTGAAGACGACCGACGTCGTCGCCTTCCAGAACTCGTTGGACAGCGTGCTGCAACGGGAGACCGCCGTGCACCCGCGTGACCGCTGGGGAACCCTCCGAGGCTTTTTCAGCA
>JAVEDB010000132.1 GCA_030841185.1 Actinomycetota bacterium | reverse complement strand
GGGAACGTGACCGCTCTACCCTCCGAGTTGATGGCCATGGCCCCTCCGCTCGACGCCGAGGATCTGCGTGACCGGGTGCAGAAGGTCCTCGACGACTTCCTCGTCCGGCAGGCCGCCCTGCTCGAGGACGTCGGCGTGGAGCTCGCCCCACTCATGGCCGCGGTCTGCGGGCTGCTCGCCGGTGGCAAGCGGCTGCGGTCCGCGTTCTGCTACTGGGGCTGGCGTGGCGCGGGTGGTGCCGACGTCGAGCCGATCGTCCGGGCGGCGGCCGCGCTGGAGATGTTCCAGGCGGCCGCGTTGCTTCACGACGACGTCATGGACGGCAGCGACACCCGGCGCGGCCAGCCCTCGGCGCATCGCCGGCTCGAGGCGCTGCACCGGGCGCAGGGCTGGCTCGGTGCCGCGGACTCGTTCGGGATCGCGGGGGCCATCCTGGCCGGCGACCTGTGCCTGTCGTGGTCGGACGAGATGTTCACCGGGTCGGGGCTCCCCCGTGACCTCCTCGAACGAGGGCGGCCGGTCTTCGACCGGATGCGGACCGAGCTGATGGCCGGCCAGTACCTCGACATGCTCGAGCAGGTGCAATCCGCCACCTCGGTCGAGCGGGCCCGCCACATCATCCGCTACAAGAGCGCGCAGTACACCGTGGCGCAGCCCCTGTTGCTCGGCGGGTCGCTGGCCGGTGCAGAGCCGCAGCTGCTGGCGAGCTACACGGCCCTCGGGCTCCCCCTCGGCGAGGCCTTCCAGCTGCGCGACGACGTGCTCGGGGTATTCGGCGACCCGGAGGCGACGGGCAAGCCGGCCGGCGACGACCTGCGCGAGGGCAAGCGCACGGTCCTGGTCGCGGCGGCGCTCGAGCGGGCGACGCCTGCGCAGGCCGCAGTCGTGGACGCGCTGCTTGGCGACGGTCAGCTGGACGAGGGTGGGATAGCCCGCCTCCGGGAGACCATCGTCGAGACCGGCGCCCTGCGGGTCGTCGAGCAGATGATCACCGACCGCCGCGACGAGGCGATGGCCGCACTGGCGACCGCTCCGGTGCAGCCGGAGGCCCGTGACGTGCTCACGAGGCTCGTGCTCGCCGCAACGGAACGGTCCGAGTAGTGCGCACCGTGTCCGGCCGCACCGACCACGTGGTCGTCGTCGGCGCCGGGCTTGCGGGACTGTCCGCGGCGTTGCGGCTGGCGGGCGCAGGGCGCACCGTCACGGTCCTCGAACGCGAGGACGTTCCCGGTGGCCGGGCCGGACTGCTCACCGACGGCGGCTACTCCTTCGACACGGGACCGTCCGTGCTCACGATGCCCGACCTGATCGCCGATGCGTTCGACTGCGTCGGGGAGTCGATGGCGGACTGGCTGGACTTGCGGCCGGTGTCGCCCATCTACCGAGCAAAGTTCCACGACGGGTCAGCCCTCGACGTACACGCGTCGCCAGAGGCCATGGCGGACGAGATCCGCGCGACCTGCGGTCCGGCCGAGGCCGCGGGCTACCTGCGCTACGTCGAGTTCGTCTCGCAGCTCTACCGGTTGGAGATGCGCGACTTCATCGACCGCAACATCGACTCGCCACTGCAGCTGTTGCGCCCCAACCTCGCTCGACTCGCCGCTCTCGGCGGCTTCCGGCGGCTGGCGCCGAAGGTCGCACAGTTCCTCTCCGACGAGCGGGTCGAGCGGGTGTTCTCGTTCCAGGCCATGTACGCCGGCCTCTCGCCGTACGACGCACTCGCGATCTACGCCGTCATCGGGTACATGGACTCGGTCGCCGGAGTCTTCTTCCCGAAGGGCGGCATGCATGCCGTGCCACGGGCACTCGCGGGAGCGGCCGAGAAGCACGGCGTCGTGGTGCAGTACGGCACGACGGTGACCCGCGTGGAGCTGTCCGGCGAGCGGGCGGTCGCGGTGCACACGGCCGACGGCGAGCGCATCCCGTGCGACGCGGTGGTGCTGAACCCCGACCTGCCGGTGGCCCGACGGCTGATCGGTGTGCCGCTGCGCCGCCGGCTGCGTTACGCGCCCTCGTGCTGTGTCCTGCTCGCCGGGTCGACGACGGCCTATCCCGATCAGACGCACCACACGATCTCGTTCGGTCGCGCGTGGAAGGGGGTTTTCGACGAGATCCTCGGCGGGCGACTGATGTCCGACCCGTCCTTCCTGGTCACCTCGCCCACCTCGTCGGACCCCACCCTGGCTCCCGACGGCCGGTCGAGCTACTACGTGCTGTTCCCCACGCCGAACCTCGACGGGCCCATCGACTGGGAGGTGGAGGGCCCGCGGTATCGCGACCGGGTCATAGAGACGTTGGAGTCACGCGGCTGGGACGGGTTTGCGGACGGCATCGAGGTGTCGTCGTTCACGACGCCGCTGGATTGGGAGCAGCGCGGGATGGAGCGCGGGTCGCCGTTCGCGGCTGCGCACACCTTCCGACAGACGGGGCCGTTCCGGCCGCGCAACCTGTGGGGCGAGAATGTCGTGTTCGCCGGCTCCGGCACCCAGCCGGGTGTCGGCGTGCCGATGGTGCTGATCTCCGGCCGGCTTGCCGCCGAGCGGATCCTCGGCCCCGACCCGACGTACCGGTCCCGTGCGTACTGAACCGCGGCCCGGGCGCACCGGCACACAAAGGCGCCCGCCCGCCGCCGAAACTCAGCGCTCAGGCCGCGCTCTGTGTGCGGATCGGCCCGGCAGTCTTCTGGAGCTCGTGTCGCACGGCGGCCACGACGTAGTCCGGGTCGAAGCGCACGTCCTCCCAGGTAAAGCGCAGCAGCCGCCAACCGAGGCGGCAGAAGGCGTTGGCCCTGCGCCGGTCCTTGCGGTAGTCGGCGCGGTTGCTGTGGAACTCGAAGCCGTCCGCCTCGACGATCAGCCGGGCCCGCGTCCACGCGAAGTCGACCCATGCCACCAAGCCACCTCGTTCGTCCCGGACTGGGTGTTGGGTGCACTCCGGCGGGAGTCCGTTCAGGATCAGCAGCACCCGCAGCAACGACTCCAGCACCGACCCGCACCGTGGATCGGCGAGTCTGACGACCCGGCGGATCCGCCCCGCCCCCGGCCCGCGCAGACCGGCGACCGCACTGTGCAGCTCGTCGAGGGTGAGCAGACCGCGGCGCATTGCGGAGTCAGCGACCACGACCGCGTCCTCGAGCGGCAGCACGCGTGCGCAGTCGAGGACCGTGCGAAGCGCGGAGGTGACACGCAGCCCGTCGATAACGCGCGTCTCGTCAGGGTCCAGGTCGACGCGAGTGACGGACACTCCTTCATGGCGTGCCCGACTGTGGTCACGAGGAACGGTTACGCGATAGCGGGGCTCGTGGACGATCTCGAGCCCCCAGAGCACCGCTGCGGAGTCGTGCGACACCACAGCGTCAAGGGAGACGACGGCCGCCCGCAAGACCGGGACACCTTCCGGGAGACCGAGACCGTAGACACCCCGGCGCAGCCGGATGACTCGGCGCTGCGCGACCGCCTTCGACAGCTGCCGCCCGGAAACACCCCGTCGGCGAAGCGCGCGTCGCGTTGCGCAACCGCCGAGCTCGCGCAAAGCAACCGCCGCATCCACGCCCACGAGCCTGGCAGTTTTCGACCGACGGACCGGTTGCTGGCTGTGGACAACCGGGGCGGCGGGCCGACCGGCACACAGAGCGGCCGCAACCGGCCGGTGGTTGGGTCGCGCGGCCCGGCATTGTGTGCTGGTCGGCTCGGGCGGTACGGGGCAGCGCGATGAGGGGCCGGGACCTGGACGCCGCCGGCATCACCGACCCGGCCCTGCGCTCGTCCTACCAACGGTGCCGGCGCCTCAACGCCTCGCACGGGCGCACCTACTACCTGGCCACGCTGTTGCTCCCGCCGGCCAAGCGTCCCTACGTGCATGCTCTCTACGGGCTGGCCCGGTACGCCGACGAGCTGATCGACAACCTCTCCGTACCCGACCCGGCCGGCCTCGTGCGGTTCGGCGAGCGCTTCCTCGACGACCTCGCCCGCGGGACCAGCGACGACCCGATCGGGCGGGCGGCCGTGCACACCGCCCGCACCTGGGACATCCCCGTCGCGTACTTCGACGCGTTCTTCGCGTCGATGCAGATGGACATCGACGTGACCGGCTATCCGACCTACGACGACCTCGAGAGCTACATGTACGGCTCGGCGGCCGTGATCGGACTGCAGATGGTGCCGATCCTGGAGCCGCTGGATCCGGGCGCCATCCCGTGCGCGCGCCGGCTCGGCGAGGCCTTCCAGCTCTCCAACTTCATCCGCGACGTCGCCGAGGACCTCGAACGTGGCCGCGTCTACCTGCCGCAGCAGGATCTCGACCGGTTCGGGGTGGATCGCAGCGACCTCAGGCCCGGCCCCGCGAGCGCGGGAGTGAAGGCCCTTCTCGCGTTCGAGATCGCGCGCGCCCGCACTCTGTACCGACAGGCCGAACCCGGCATCGAACTGCTGCACCCGAGCAGCCGCGACTGCATCCGCACGGCCTTCGATCTCTACCGCGGGATCCTCGCTGCCGTCGAACGAGCCGACTACGAGGTGCTGACCCGACGGGTGGCGGTCCCGGTCAGGACCCGGCTCCGGGTGGCCGTGCCCGGCCTGGTGCGGGCTCGCCGGGCCCGACCGCGCGCGGCGTGAGCCGACGGCCCCACCACACCCACCAGGCCTGTGTCTGCAACACCAGCGAGAACCCGAACAGCAGGTCCTCGACCGGTGCGTACGCGACACGCGGGCCGAGGATCGCACCGCTGTTGTAGGTGACGATGCCGCGCCCGGTGAGCCAGCCGTTGGTGGCGAGCTGGAAGGCGAACACAATCGCGTACGCCGCCCAGAAGGCCCGTCTGCCTAGCAACCGGGTCCGCAGCACCCACCGATCGAGGACGACGGCGGCCACGACCCCGACGACCGCCAGGACGGTATAGCTCACTGCTCGTCACCGACCGGCCAGCCCCGAACGCGGCGTACGGCCTCGAGAGCGAGCAGCGAGCAGATGGGCACCACGACGAAGAAGAGCAGCTCCTCGAGCGGCACGGACCCGGGAAGGATGACGCCGAGGGTCTGCCGGGAGTCGAAATGCCAGTGACCGGCCGCGATCGCGTAGACATCCCAGCCGAGGAAGACCAGCAGCACGGGCAGCAGCGTCAGCACCAGGCGGCGCCACTGCCGGTAGACCGCGACCCCGAGCCACAGCTCGAGCGGCAGCGTCCCGACCAGGCAGACCGCGAGCACCCCGACGTAACCGAGGTGGCGCACTCAGAACCCCAGCGCCTGCGCGCGGCGCTTCACCTCGGTGCCTCGGTTCTCGGCGAGGGCGTCCACGGGGCTGCCGGGAAGCGCGTCGTCGGTGAACAGCCACCGGACCGCCTCCTCGTCCCCGTACTTGGCGTCGGCCAGCAGCGTCAGGACACCCGGCAGGCCCTTGAGCAGCTGCCCGTCCGTCACGAACCGCTCGGGAACGCTCAGGACGTTGTTGGGCCCGCGGCGCAACGCGAGGACCTGTCGGTCGCGTACCAGCTGGCGGGCGCGGGAGATGTCGATGCCGAGCTGCTCGGCGAGCTCGGGCAACGTCAGCCAGGCGGGCACGAGGTCGTCCAGGTCGCTCACCGGACAAGCCTGTCACGTCCGGCTGGTCAGACCGCCGCCGCCTTGACCGGCACCGCCGGGTCCGCGATCCGGTCGGCGTCGACCTCGCGACCGTCGGTCATCAACCGGCGAGCCTGCATCAGGTCGCGGGGACGGTCGACGGTGAGAGCCGCGACGAGCCGCGTGCCCGCCAGCCAGAAGGCCGCCCACCGCTCCCCCTCGTCGCGCCACACGACCCGGTCACCGGCCGGGTGGTGCCCGGCGTACTGCACCATCCGGCCCCACTGCTCGGACCAGAAGTACGGCACCGGGTCGTAGCTCTCGGCCGCCCCGAGGAGGTTGGCCGCTGCGACTGCCGGCGCCCGCAGCGCGTTGTCCCAATGCTCGACGTGCATCCGCGTGCCGTAGCGGCTGGAGTCCCAGGCTGCGCAGTCGCCGACGGCGAAGACGCCGGGCACGGTCGTGCGCAGGCCGGCGTTCACGGCGACCGCTCCGCGAGGGCTGAGGGTCACCTCGGTCCCCGCCAGCCAGGCGGTGTCCGGCCGCACGCCGATGGCGACGAGTACGACGTCGGCGGCGAGCCGCTCACCATCGACCAGGTGCACGGCGTCACCCTCGACCGCGTCGACGGACGACCCGAGGCGTAGATCCACGCCGGACCACCACGGCAGCATCCGCTCGCCGCAGTCCGCCGGCAGCGACCCGGCCAGCGGGGACGCTGCCGCCTCCACGACGGTGACCTGAACCCCGGCAGCCACCGCGGCCGTCGCGATCTCGGCCCCGATCCAGCCGGCGCCGACGATGACGAGCCGGGCGCCCGGCACCAACCGCTGGCGCAACGCGTGGCCGTCCTGCGAAGTCCGCAGCGTCATGGCCGAGCTCTCGCCGGGCAGCCGCACGGGCGAGGCGCCCGTCGCGATGACCAGTCCGTCGAACGGCACTGGCCCCGCGCCGGTGACGACCGCGCCATCCTGGAGGCCGGTGGCAGCCCGCCCGAGCTGGAGGTCGACACGGAGCGTCCTCCAGTCCGCGTCGAGGGTGCTGTCGTCGATCTCGCCGCGCAGCAGCTCCTTGGACAGCGGAGGCCGGTCGTAGGGCGGCTGCGGCTCGGCACCGAGGAGGGTCAGCGCCCCGGCGTACCCGGCGCCGCGCAGCGCGACCACCGTCTGCAGCCCGGCCAGCCCCGCCCCGACGACCACCACGCGCTGCACGCCTTGACCTTAGGCGGCCGGGGGCTGGCCAGCGGGTCGCTGAATTACATCGGTGTAGTACCACGAACCGGTAACAATCGCCCCTCCAGTCCCATCTGTCACACCAGGCACGGCAGGATCAACCACCACACGACCGGCGCCGGCAAGCGCCTGCCCCCGACCGTGAGGAACCTGCCCCATGCACCGTCCGCCGTCAGCGAAGGCCCCGAGCGCCCGCCCCCGTCGTACCCGCCGCCGCTCGCTCATCGGCCTCGGCCGGCTGATCGCCGTACCGCTGCTGCTCGCCGCGGTCGTCACGGCCGGCTCGCCCGGCTGGGGGTCCTACCTGATCCGGCCTGGGGACAACCTGGAGTCGATCGCCCGGCGCTACCACACGACGGTCGCCCAGCTCGTCCAGGTCAACCACCTGCCGGGCAACGGGAACCTCATCTATGCCGGCGCCAGGCTGCGCGTCCCCGTGCCGCACGCGACCGCCGCCAGGACGGTCACCGTGCGGCGACTGCACCGGGTCGTGCGCGGCGACAGCCTGATCAAGATCGCGAACAAGTACGGCGTGAATCCGGCCACGATCGCCAGCGCCAACCGGCTGCCCCGCTCGCTCATGGTCCGGCTCGGGGACGTTCTCGTGGTGCCGGTGACCCAGCGAGTCTCGGCCTCGCACGCGCAAACCAGCGGCAACACGTTCGCGGGCCGGACATATCCCTCCTCGATCGTCTCGGCCGCCGCCCGCAATCGCGCCGCCCTCGCGACTCGCCGACTGCCCAGCCGGACCGCGATGCGCGCCCTCATCGTGCGGACCGCCAAGCGCAACGGGGTCGACCCCAGCCTGGCGCTCGCGGTGAGCTGGCAGGAGTCCGGCTGGAACATGCGCCGCGTCTCGGTGGCGAACGCGATCGGGGCGATGCAGGTCATCCCCGCGACCGGTGCGTGGGCGTCCTCCGTGGTGGGCCGCCGTCTGAACCTGCTGAGCCCGACGGACAATGTGACGGCCGGGGTCGTGCTGCTGCGGGTGCTGACCAAATCAGCCAGCGACCGGAACGCGATCGCGGGCTACTACCAGGGCCTCGCCTCGGTGCGCCGCCACGGGATGTACGCCGACACGAAGCGCTATGTCGCCAACGTCCTGTACCTCCAGAAGAGGTTCGCCCGCGGGTGACGAGCGCGGCGATGCCCGGGCCTGCACGCCTCCCGACGTAGACTCGCCGGGTGGACACGTCGGTTCAGGACCCCCTGGTGGGGCGCGTCCTCGACGGTCGGTACCACGTGATGTCCCGGGTCGCTCGAGGCGGGATGGCGACGGTCTACCTGGCCCTGGACAGCCGGCTGGACCGCACGATCGCGCTCAAAGTGATGCACCCGCAGCTGGCGGAGGACGAGGAGTTCGTCTCGCGGTTCATCCGGGAGGCCCGGTCGGCGGCCCGCCTCTCGCACCCCAACGTCGTCGCGGTCTACGACCAGGGCGCCGACAGCGGGCACGTGTTCCTCGCCATGGAACACGTCGCCGGGCGCACCCTGCGCGACCTCATGCGCGAGCAAGGGCGGCTGACCCCCCGGCAGGCCCTGGACATCCTCGAGCCGGTGCTCGCAGCCCTCGGCGCGGCCCACCAGGCCGGCATCGTGCACCGCGACGTCAAGCCGGAGAACGTGCTCCTCGCTGACGACGGCCGGGTCAAGGTGGCCGACTTCGGCCTGGCCCGCGCGGTGTCCGGCGCCTCTCATCTCACGTCGACCAGCGGCGTGCTGATGGGCACCGTCGCCTACCTCTCCCCCGAGCAGGTCGAACGCGGGGTGGCCGACCCTCGTTCGGATGTCTACTCGGTCGGCATCCTGCTGTTCGAGATGCTCACCGGCGCGAAGCCCTACGAGGGCGAGACCGCGATCCAGGTGGCGTTCCGGCACGTCCACGACACGGTTCCGGCCCCGTCGACGCTCGTACCCTCGCTGCCCCGCCCGCTCGACGTGCTCGTTGCCCGAGCCACCAGTCGGGACCCCGACGGCCGCCCGGCCGACGCGCGCCGCTTCCTCGCCGAGGTGATCCAGGTACGCCGTGGGCTCTCCGACGCCGAGCTCGACCCTGCGGGGCCGCCCCCCGTCCCCCGACCGGCGCCAAGGTCCGAGCACACCCTCGTCGTACCCCTGCCGCCGTCCGCGGGCCGGACCGGTGGCACCCGTCGCAGCGGGAACGGACCGCTGCAGTCGCTGCGTCAACGCCGACCCCGGCGCGGCATGATCGCGTTCCTGCTGGTCCTGCTGCTCGCCGCCGGGCTCTCCGGTGCCGCCTGGTACAAGGCCGCGGGGCCCGGCAGCTACACGACGGCACCGTCCCTGCTCGGCCTCACCCAGTCCGAGGCTGCGGCCAAGGCCCGCCAGCTCGGCCTCACCATGCAGGTGACCGGCAACGAGTTCGACGAGCAGGTCCCGGTCAACAGCGTGCTGCGCACCTCCCCCGCGCCCAACCACCGGATCCACAAGAACGGCACGATCCACGTCGTGCTCTCGAAGGGCCCGGAGCGCTACGCCGTGCCCGATGTGAAGGGCAAGACCGAGCAAGCGGCCAAGGCGGCGCTCACCGCGACGAAGCTCAGCGTGGGCGACGTCACCCAGGCGTTCAGCGACACCATCGCCAAGGGCAGCGTGGTCACCACCGATCCGCCACCGGGAACCCGGCTCAAGCGGGACGAGGCGGTGGCTCTCGTGGTGAGCAAGGGAGTCCAGCCGGTCAAGGTGCCGAAGGTCGTGGGCATGAAGATCGAGGACGCGACGACGGCCCTGGACGACGTCCCGCTGGCGAACAAGGTCACCGAGAAGTACGACGACACGATCCCCTCGGGCGTGGTCATCAGCCAGAAGCCCGCCGCCGGTGGCACCGCTCCGAAGAACTCGACAGTCGAGCTGGTCGTCTCCAAGGGGCCGCCGCCGGTGCCCGTTCCCAACGTGGTCGGGATGAACCTGACCGACGCCGCGAGGATGCTGACCGCGGCCGGCTTCCAGGTGCGGGCGTTCAACCTGCCCGGCGGGCCGGACCGGGTGCTCGACCAGTCGCCGAACGGCGACCAGCAGGCCCCCAAGGGCTCGCGGGTCACGTTGTCCGTGTTCTGAGCCGGGATCCTGACAGCCGAGACGCCGGCGGCACGCTAGCCAACGCTGGCTAGGCTGGGCTCATGGTCGTGGTGATGAAACCCGACGCCGAGGCCGATGACGTCAACGCGGTGATCGCCCGCGTCGAGGCGGCCGGCGGCGAGGCGTTCGTGAGTCGCGGCGTCACCCGCACCATCATCGGCCTGGTCGGTGATGTGGAGACCTTCAGCGGGCTGAACCTGCGCGCCATGCCGGGAGTCGCGGACGTCATGCGGGTCTCGGCGCCGTACAAGCTGGTGAGCCGCATCCACCACCCCGAGATGACGACGGTCTTCGTGGGCGGGGTCCCGATCGGCCCGGACACCTTCACGCTCATCGCCGGGCCGTGCGCGGTCGAGACACCGCAACAGACGCTCGAGGCAGCTCAGATGGCCCAGGCCGCGGGGGCGACGCTGCTCCGCGGCGGCGCCTACAAGCCGCGCACCTCGCCGTACGCCTTCCAGGGGCTGGGTGAGGAGGGCCTGCGCATCCTGGCCAACGTCCGGGAGGCGACGGGCCTGCCGATCGTCACCGAGATCGTCGACGCCCACGACGTGGACCTGGTGGCGTCCTACGCCGACATGCTGCAGGTCGGCACCCGCAACATGGCCAACTTCGCGCTGCTGCAGGCCGTGGGGCAGTCCGGCAAGCCGGTGATGCTCAAGCGGGGCATGCAGGCCACGGTCGAGGAGTGGCTGATGGCCGCGGAGTACATCGCCCAGCGCGGCAACCTCGACATCGTGCTCTGCGAGCGGGGCATCCGGACCTTCGAGCGGGCGACCCGCAACACCTTGGACATCAGCGCCGTGCCCGTCGTTCACGCGCTGTCGCACCTGCCGATCATCGTGGATCCCTCGCACTCCGGTGGCCGCCGCGACCTGGTCGTGCCGCTGTCGCGGGCGGCGATCGCCGTAGGCGCCGACGGGCTCATCGTCGACGTCCACCCGCATCCGGAGCAGGCGTTGTGTGACGGACCGCAGGCGCTGGTCGACGAGGACCTGCGGGCGCTCGCCGCAGCCGTTCGCCAGCTGCCACCGCTGCTCGGCCGGCGGCCGGCGGCTCCCGTCCCCGCTTAGCCCGCGGTCGCAGCGAGGGCCTGGCCCACAACCTTCGCGGCGTGCGCAATGCCCTCGTCGTCCACGTCGAGGTGCGTAACTGCTCGCACATGCCGGGCGTCCAGCGCGCCCACCAATACCCCGTCCTCGGCGCACCGGCGCACGACGTCGGCCGCGTCGGGTACCTCGATGACGACGATGTTGGTCTCCACCGCGGCCGGATCGACG
>JAVEDB010000130.1 GCA_030841185.1 Actinomycetota bacterium | reverse complement strand
GAGCACGTCCGCGAACAGATCGCCCTGGGCGAGGTCTACCAGGTCAACGTGTGCCGGGTGCTGAGCGCGCCGGTCCCCGAGGATGCAGAGCCGTCGGGCCTCGCGGCCGCTCTCGCGAGCGGCAACCCCGCGCCGTACGCCGGGGCGGTGGACCTGCCCGCGGCCGGGGTGCGGGTGGTGAGTGCCTCACCCGAGCTGTTCCTTCGCCGGGCCGGCGCCACGGTCGAGTCCGGCCCGATCAAAGGCACCGCACGCACCGCCTCCGCCTTGCTGCCGAAGGACCGGGCGGAGAACGTGATGATCGTGGACCTGGTGCGCAACGACCTCGGTGCGGTCGCGCAGGTCGGGTCGGTCGAGGTGCCGGTGCTGCTCGGCGTCGAGGAGCACCCCGGACTCGTGCATCTGGTGTCCACCGTGCAGGCCACCCTTCGATCCGACGTCGGCTGGCGGGAGCTCTTCGCCGCTGCCTTTCCGCCCGGATCGGTGACCGGGGCGCCCAAGTCCAGCGCGCTGCGCCTCATCGCCGACCTCGAGCCGGTGCCGCGGGGCCCCTACTGTGGCGCGGTGGGTTGGGTCGATGCGGACCGGCGGGAGGCGTGCCTCGCGGTCGGGATCCGCACCTTCTGGTGGGACGGCGGCCGTCTGTGCTTCGGGACCGGCGCCGGCATCACCTGGCGATCGGACCCGCAGCTGGAGTGGGAGGAGACCGAGCTCAAGGCGGAGCGGCTCGTCGCGCTCGCCTCACGGGAAGGGGATGACGCGTGAAGGTCTGGGTCAACGGGGTGGTCGTGGAGCAGGCCGAGGCCCTCGTCTCGGTCTTCGACCACGGGCTGACCGTCGGCGACGGCGTCTTCGAGACCGCGAAGGTCGTCAATGGGGTCCCGTTCGCCCTCACCCGGCACCTGCAGCGGCTGGCCGCATCGGCGGCGGGCCTCGGCCTGCCGCCGCCCGAGCTCGACCTCGTCCGGCACGCGATCGAGCAGACCCTGACCGAGAACCACGACGCGGACGTGCCGCTGCGACTGCGCATCACCTACACCGGCGGCATCAGCCCCCTGGGGTCGGACCGCGGCGACAATGCCCCCACGTTGGTGGTCGCGCTGGCGCCGATGCGCAGCTGGCCGGCCGCGGCAACGGTCGCGATGGTGCCGTGGACCCGCAACGAGAGATCCGCGACGGCGGGGGTCAAGACCACGTCGTACGCCGAGAACGTGGTCGCCCTCGCCCATGCGCACGAGAAGGGCGCCGCCGAGGCCCTGCTGGGCAACACCGCCGGTCACCTGTGCGAGGGAACGGGGTCCAACGTGTTCGTCGTCCTCGACGGTGCCGTGCTGACGCCGCCGCTCTCGTCGGGGTGCCTCGCCGGCGTCACCCGCGCCCTCGTCCTCGAGTGGACGGATGCCAAGGAACGCGACCTGCCGGTCGAGGTCCTCCAGGAGGCTGAGGAGGTGTTCCTCACCTCGTCGACGCGCGACGTCCAGGGCGTCGGGGAGATCGACGGGCGGGTGCTGGCAGGAGCCCCTGGGCCGGTGACCACCCGGGTGGCCGCGGCGTTCGCCGAGGGGGCCGCGGCGGACAACGACCCGTGACGCCAGCGGTCAGAGAGGCGCGGGAGTGGGTGCAGGCAGCGGGGGCTTGGCGGCCGGGACCGGTGCATGATGCCCGCCGATCTGGTTGAGCAGCCCGAGCCCGTCGAACTCGGTCCACTCCTCGGCAACGGCGCCGTCGACGATCCGAAAGATGGTGATCCCGGCGGCCTCGACCTGCCGGCCAGTGCCAGGCACGCCCAGCAGGTCGCCCTTGTGCACGGCCTGGCCCCGCCACCGGCAGACGACCATGTCGTCCTTCTCGACGACGATCTCCACCGAGAGGTTGGCGTCGTACAACGCGCTGCTGATCATCAGGGCTCGGTCGCGCAGACCCGCGTGCCCCTCGGGCCGACCGGGAAGCCGGGTGTGGAAGAGGAAGTCGGGGGCGTAGAGGCGCTCCAGCTCGTCCATCTCTGCCGCCGCGAGGGCGTGCAGCGCACTGATCGCCACCTCGGCATTGCCGGACATCTGTCCCCCTTTGGGTTCGGGTCCCAACCAACACCCAACGGGCACGGACGACCATCGGGCGTGCGGGCGTACCTGCCGTCCAGGTCCCCGACCGGGCATCCACCGAACGGCCTAGGGTGACCGCCATGGACGGAGCCCGACCGGTGCGAGCACCGCGCGGCAGTGCGATGACCTGCCGCTCCTGGGGCGCCGAGGCGGCGCTGCGGATGCTGCACAACAACCTGGACCCGGAGGTTGCCGAGCGGCCCGACGACCTGGTCGTCTACGGCGGCTCAGGGCGGGCCGCGCGCAGCTGGGAGTGCTTCGACCAGATCGTGGCCTCGCTGCGGGAGATGGCACCCGACGACACGCTGCTGGTCCAGTCCGGCAAGCCGGTCGGCGTCGTGCGCACCCACGAGATGGCTCCGCGCGTCCTGATCGCCAACTCACTGATCGTGCCCAAGTGGGCCACGCCCGAGCACTTCCGTGAGCTCGAGGACGCCGGCCTGACGATGTACGGCCAGATGACGGCCGGGTCGTGGATCTACATCGGCACCCAGGGCATCCTGCAGGGCACCTACGCAACCTTCGCCGAGGTGGCCCGGCAGCACTTCGGCGAGACGTTGCGCGGCACCGTCACGGTCACCGGCGGTCTCGGGGGGATGGGCGGGGCCCAGCCGTTGGCGGTGACGGGCAACGGTGGGGTGGCGCTCTGCGTCGAGGTCGACCCGTTGCGAGCCCGGCGGCGGCTCGGCAACGGCTACCTCGACGAGATCGCGGACTCGTTGGACGACGGGCTGGCGCGGGCCGATGCGGCGAAGGCCGAGGGCCGGGCCCTGTCCATCGCGGTGGTCGGCAACTGCGCCGACGTCCTGCCCGAGCTGGTCCGCCGGTCCTGGGTGCCCGACATCGTCACCGACCAGACCTCGGCCCATGACGAGCTGAACGGCTACGTGCCCAACGGGATGAGCCTGGCCGAGGCGGAGGAGCTGAGACGCGCCAAGCCGCACGAGTACGTCGAGCGCGCGCACCAGGCGATGGCCGAGCACTGCCAGGCCATGGTCGACCTGAAGGCGGCCGGCGCAGTGGTCTTCGACTACGGCAACGGGCTGCGCGGGCAGGCCAAGGACGCGGGCGTCGAGGACGCCTTCTCCTATCCCGGATTCGTCGTCGCCTACATCCGGCCACTGTTCGCGCGGGGGGCCGGGCCGTTCCGGTGGGCGTGCCTGTCTGGTTCGGACGACGACCTCGCGGCCACCGACGAGGCGGTGCTCGCCGCGTTCCCCGACGACGACCAGCTGCAGCGGTGGGTGCGCTTCGCGGCGGAGAAGGTCCAGGGCCAGGGGCTGCCGTCACGCATCTGCTGGCTCGGGTACGGCGAGCGGCACGTGGCGGGGCAGGCGTTCAACGACCTGGTGCGCAGCGGGCGAGTGACGGCACCGGTGGTGATCGGTCGCGACCATCTCGACGCCGGGTCGGTCGCATCACCGGAGCGCGAGACCGAGGCGATGCTCGACGGGTCGGACGCGATCGCGGACTGGCCGATCCTCAATGCGCTGCTCAACACCGCGTCCGGCGCGTCCTGGGTGTCGGTCCACCACGGCGGGGGAGTCGGCATCGGCAAGTCGATCCACGCCGGGGTCGTCGTGGTCGCCGACGGCACCGACTTCGGTCATGAGCGGGTGACCCGCGTCCTGACCAACGACCCCGGGACAGGGGTGCTCCGGCATGCCGACGCCGGCTACGAGATCGCCGAGGCGACAGCCCGCGACGTCGGGATCCGCGTCCCGATGCTCGACGGCACCCACCCTCCGGCGTGGCCCCACTAAGCGCGAACGGCCACCTCCGTCGTCAGTCCCAGATGAGGTTCTCGGTCAGTTCGGCGAGGGTTCGCGCGCCCAACAGGCACATCGCCATCTCGAGCTCGGTGCGCAGCAGGTCGACTACGAGCTTGACGCCGGCCGCGCCGTCCACTGTCAGGCCCCAGACATAGGGCCGCCCGACGAGTACTGCCGATGCGCCGAGCATCAGCGCCTTCGCCACATCGGTGCCCCGACGGATCCCGCCGTCGACGAGCACCGGCACCCGGCCGTCGACCGCCGTGACTACCCCCGCGAGCGCGTCCGCGGTCGCGGGCACCGTGTCGAGGTTGCGCCCGCCGTGGTTGGAGACCACGACACCGTCGGCCCCGCAGTCGAGGGCCTGCACGGCGTCGTCGGGCCGGAGCACACCTTTGACCAGCACGGGCACGCCGGCGAAGGAACGCAGCCACTCGAGGTCAGGCCAGCAGATCGAAGGGTCCAGGTGCGGGTTGTAGACCCGTCGCTCGGGAGGCAGCTCGTCCGCGACGGCCGGGAGGCCGCGGAAGTTGGCGTACTCCAGTCCCTCGGGCAGGCCGAACTCGTTGCGCCGGTCGGTGTCGCGCGCCCCGAGCACCGGCAGGTCGACGGTGAGCACCAGCGCGGACGCGCCGGCGGACTCCGCCCGCGCGACGAGCTCGCGGGTGAAGCCTCGGTCGCGCTGCACGTAGACCTGGAACCACCACGGCCCTGTCGCCGCCGCCCCGACCTCGGACACCGGCACCGTCGCCAGCGTCGACTGGATGTAGAGCGCCTCGGCGGCCGCCGCACCGCGCACCGTCTCGAGCTCTCCCTCCGGATGGAAGAGCCGGTGCGCGGCCGTGGGTGCGAGCGCTATCGGCGAAACGAGGTCATGCCCGAGCAGCCGCAGCGTGGTGTCGATCGCGCTGACGTCCACCATGAAGTGCGGCGCCAGCCGGATCCGTGACCACGCCTCGACGTTCCACCGCAGCGTGTGCTCGTCCCCGGAGCCTCCGACCAGGTAGGCGAAGGCCGTGTCGGTCAGCCGCTCGCGGGCGAGCGACTCCAGCTCCGGGACGTTGACCGCCCGACGGGCGTCCACCAGCGGCTCAGCCGGCCCGCTGGCGGGCGCGGTAGGCGGCGACGTGCAAGCGGTTCCCGCACGTCTTGCTGTCGCAGTAGCGGCGCGACCTGTTGCGCGAGAGGTCGACGAGCACCCGGGCGCACTCAGGCGCCTCGCACGTCGTGAGCCGCTGCCGCTCCCCGGCCGCGAGGACGAACGCCAGCGCCATGCCGCAGTCCGCGGCCAGGTGCTCCGCGAGTCGCGCGTCCGGCGCGTAGTAGTGCACGTGCAGGGGCCAGTCGTCGTGGTCGGTCAGGCGGGGTGTGGTGCGTGCGTCCGCCACGAGCGCGTTGACCAGGCGTACGGCGGTGGGCTCGTCGGCGGCGGCGAAGATCTCCCGCAGCCGGGTGCGCAACCGGCGTACCGCCTCGAGGTCGTCCCTGGTGAGCCGGCCGGGCTCGGAGATCGCGTGCCGGTCGACGAATGCCTGCAAGGCCGTCAGGTCGGTGAGCCCCTCTGCCCCCGACACGTCGGGATCACTGTTGACGAGGTCGACGACTGAGCTGAGCGCGCACTGGGTGTCATGGCCGAAGTCCACGCTTCACCTCTCGCTGCTACGGTGTCGGTCCGACAGTAGTGTAACGGGGAACGCTCCTGACAGCCGGAGAGGTGGACGATGGCCCTCACCGACCGGCCGGTACTCGCAGCCGCCGCGGGGGCTGCCTGCATCGCGTCGTCGGCGACGCTCGTCCGCCTCGCCGACGTCGCCCCGGCCACCGCGGCGACGTTCCGGTGTCTCTACGCCCTCCCCATCCTCGGGATGCTCATGATGCGCGAGGACCGACGGTACGGCACCCGGCCCGCGCGGGACCGGTGGCTGGCCGCCGGCGCCGGCGTCCTTTTCGCGATCGACCTCGTGCTCTGGCACCACGCGATCGCCGCGGTCGGGGCCGGGATCGCCACGGTCCTCGGCAACCTCCAGGTCGTGATCGTGGGCTTCGTCGCCTGGTGGCTGCTCGGCGAACGGCCCAGTCGCCGCCTGGTCGCCGCGGTCCCGGTCGTGCTCGTCGGGGTCGTCCTCATCTCCGGGGTCGTCGGTGCCGGCGCCTACGGCGAGAGCCCGGGGCTGGGCGTCATCTTCGGCGTCGGCACATCATTCGCGTACGCCGGGTTCCTGCTCGTCCTTCGGCGGGGCGCCCGCGACCTGCGCCGCGTCGCCGGCCCCCTCTTCGACGCCACCCTGGTCGGCGCACTCGGGTCCATGCTGCTCGGCCCGGTCTCCGGCGGGCTGGATCTGGTCCCGTCCTGGCCCGCGCACGGCTGGCTCGTGGTGCTGGCGCTGTCGGCGCAGGTGCTCGGCTGGCTGCTTATCTCGGTATCGCTCCCGCGGGTGCCGGCCGCGTTGACGTCGGTGATCCTGCTCCTCCAGCCGGTCGCATCCGTGGCGCTCTCCGCTGCGGTGCTCGGCGAACGGCCGTCGCCCGCGCAGCTGGTCGGCTGCGTGATCGTGCTGATCGGGGTCGTGGCCGCGACGGCGGGCCGACGGAGCCCTGCCGCTGACACCCCGTCGCACCCACAAGCCGCATCTGCCACCGTCGAGACATGAACCTCACGGTCCGAGGCATTGGACGGCTGCTCACCATGACCGAGCCCGCGCTGCCGGACGCGGCCGTGGTCGTCAGAGAGGGCCGGGTGGCGTGGACCGGCCCGGCGGCGAAGCTGCCGCCGGACGCACCCGAGCAGGTGCTCGACGTTGAGGGCGCCTGCGTGGTGCCGGGCTTCGTCGACGCCCACACCCACCTGGTGTTCGCCGGTGTCCGCCGAGACGAGTTCGTCGCGCGGCTCGCCGGTCAGCCGTACGACGGGGGCGGGATCCGCACCACGGTCGCCGCAACGCGGGCGGCCTCGGTCGAGGATCTGGCGGCCCTCGCGCTCGGCCGGGCAGCGACTGCCCTCTCGAACGGCACCACCACGATGGAGATCAAGACCGGCTACGGGCTGACCCCGGACGACGAGCTCCGGCTGCTCGACGTGATCGCGATGGTCGGGGCTCGCTCACCGCTGCGCATCGAGGCGACCTACCTGGGCGCCCACGTCGTACCGGAGGGCAGGGATCGCGAGAGCTATGTCGCAGAGGTCATCGAGACACTCCCGGCCGCCGCCGCGAGAGGGGCCCGTTGGTGCGACGTGTTCTGCGACCGCGGCGTGTTCACCGTCGACGAGGCGCACCGCATCCTGTCGGCCGCTCGCGACCACGGTCTGGGTCTGCGGCTGCATGCCGAGGAGATCGCCCGCACCGGCGCGGCCGCCCTCGCCGCTGAGCTCGGCTGCGCGAGCGCCGACCACCTCGAGCACGTGTCGGCCGAGGACGCACGCGCGATGGCGGCGGCGGGCGTGGTGGGGGTGCTGCTGCCCACGGTCACCCTGTCGCTGCGGTCCCAGGCGTGGGGGCACGCGGCGATCCTGCGGGACGCGGGTGTGCAGCTGGCGCTGGCAACCGACTGCAACCCGGGTACGTCCTGGTGCGAGTCGATGCCCTATGCCGTCCAGCTGGCCTGCCTGGCGATGGGGCTGTCCGTCGACGAGGCGTTCCGGGCCGCCACCCTGGGTGCGGCGCACTCGCTGCGTCTCGACGACGTGGGTCACCTCGGCCAAGGCGCGCGCGGGGACCTGGCCGTGCTGACCGCGGAGCACGAGGCAGACGTGGTGGCGCACCTGGGGGGTCGACCCGTGCTGCGCACGATCGTCGGGGGTGAACTGGTCAACTGACCCGTCGGGTCAGGACGCGAGGAGTGCCTCGATCGCCCGGTCGAGGTCGAGGTGGCTGCACTCCTGGCCCTGGGGGCACAACGCATAGCTGCGGGCGAGGAAGTCGACCATCTCCGATGTCGCCGCCTGCAGCAGTGCCTCCCCGTCGGGGGACGTCAGGCCGATGAAGACGACCTCGCTGGCGCCGTTCCACGAGGGCCACACCCGCACGTCGCCGTCGCCGGCAGGTCGCTGGACGCCGACGGTGAGCAGTTCGCGGGCGAAGACCCAGGACACCCCGTCGCCCTGGCCGGTCCGGAACGTGGCATGCACGGCGTACGGGTCCGCGGTGTCGTAGTGGAGGACGACCGGGAGGGACACGCTGCCGTCACCAGGCGCGACCAGTTGCACTATGACCTCGCGCGTGACGGTCGAGGGCGCCCAGCCGTTCATCCGATACTCCTTGCCTGCCGAACGCCCCTAGAGGGGGTGGAGGGGGTACCGACAAGTTCCCCGTTCCGAACGGGCGGAAAACCTCGCAGGTCCGGGCAATAGCCTGCAGGCTCCCTAGGCTGTCCCGATCGAGGAGGGCGAACGTGGACAAGCAGGGCGGTGGTCCCGAGGGGCGAGACGCCGACGAGGGCGAGACGGTGCTCGGCGAGATCTCCGCGCGGTTGGGCTTCCGGGACGCGTTGCGGCGTAACCGCGTGTTGGACATCTCCTACCGGACCGGCGTGGCTGTTGTCGGTGTCGGCATCGTCGCGCTCGGCATCGTGCTGCTGCCGCTGCCCGGGCCGGGCTGGCTGGTGATCTTCGCCGGCCTGTTCGTCCTGAGCACCGAGTTCGAGTGGGCCGAGCGGTTGCTGACGTACGCGCGGCGCCAGGTGCACGGCTGGACGCAGTGGGTGGCGGCGCAGTCGGCGCTGGTGCGGGCCGGCATCGCCCTCGGTTGCCTGCTCGTCGTCGCCGGCGCCCTCTGGGGTTACCTCGCGTGGCGGGGAGTGCCCGGCTGGATCCCGCTGATCGGCTAGGGTCTGTTGGGTTGTTTTAGTGGTCCCTCGGGGCGATTAGCTCAGTTGGTTAGAGCGCTGCCTTCACACGGCAGAGGTCACAGGTTCGAGTCCTGTATCGCCCACCGTCACGTGCCGACCGGAACGGTCTACCGTCGGGGGTGACCGCGGTCCGCCACACCCCGCTGGAGTGCCATGTCGCCCCGTCGTACTGTCCGCCTGACTCCCTTCCTCGTCAGTCTCGCCCTCGTGCTGCCGCTCCTGGTGGCCCCCGCGACCACGGCCTCTGCCGCCAACGTGGCAATCGGCTGGACCCGGTACTCCAGCGGCTTCAGTCAGCCCGTCCAGGTCGTCAGTGCGCGCGACAGCACCGGACGGCTGTTCGTCGTGGAGAAGACCGGGAAGATCAAGGTCCGTATCCCGGGCGGCGTCGTGAGGACCTACCTGGACCTGACCGACCGTGTCGGAACAGCAGGCGAACGCGGCCTGCTCAGCGTCGCCTTCCACCCCAACTTCCGCACCTCGCCGTACTTCTGGGTTGCCTACTCGTCCCTGAGCGGGGGCGCCTTGCGCATCGTGCGGTTCCATGCAACGAGCTATTCGGCGAACAGTGTGAGCCGGTCCACGGGCAAGCCGATCCTCGACGTGCCTCACCCGACCACCCACACCAACCACTGGGGAGGGCAGCTCGCGTTCGGCCGGGAGGGCTACCTCTACGCCTCCACCGGCGACGGTGGCGACGGGGGAGCCAATGCCCGCAGCCTGGCCTCGCTGAGCGGCAAGATCCTGCGTATCGACGTGCTGCACGTGTGCGGCACGGTTCCCTACTGCGTGCCGTCGACCAACCCCTACGCCGCGCAGACCGGCCCCCGCAGATTGATGTGGGCACGCGGCCTGCGCAACCCCTGGCGGTTCTCCGTCGAGCGCACCACCGGGAACATCTGGGTCGCCGACGTGGGGCAGAGCACCTGGGAAGAGGCCTCGCTGCTGAGGTATGGAGTCAAGGGAATGGACCTCGGCTGGAACGTCTGCGAGGCCTGGGCCGTCACCGGGTCGACGACACAGCGCTGTCCACTCACTGCTGGGTACCTCGGCCCGACCTTCTGGTACGGCCGAAGCGTCGGACAGACGATCATCGGCGGCTACCAGTACTACGGCACGAAGTACAAGTCGCTGCTCTGGGGCCACTACATCGCGGGTGACTACGGCAGCGGCCGGATCTTCAACATGTACGGGACCATCCGGTCGGCCGGCACCTTGTCCGGCGTGACCGGTTT
Source organism: Actinomycetota bacterium (assembly GCA_030841185.1). GTDB lineage: Bacteria > Actinomycetota > Actinomycetes > JACCUZ01 > JACCUZ01 > JAVEDB01. The sequence goes on along the minus strand of JAVEDB010000130.1, from coordinate 15,988 downwards.
CGGTGAGAGCCAGGGCCGTGAGATCTGGGCCGTCACGATCGGCGGGGGCCTCTACCTGATGTCGGCCCGCGCGGTGTAAGAGCGGCGGGTAACTCAGCGGTCGTCCCGCGGCGTGATCGCTAGCATCGGAGGACACGCCCCTGACCGAGGAGTACCTGTGTCCGACCTGCGCATCACCGTCGACGGCAGCGAGCGCTCGGTCGCCGCCGGGACGACGGCCGGCGAGGCCCTGGGTCTCGACGGAGCAGGCGGGAAGGTGATCGCCGCGCGGGTGGGCGGTGAGCTCAAGGACCTCTCGTACGCCGTGCGCGACGCCGACGTCGTCGAGCCGGTCGCCATGGACACCCCGGACGGACGGGCGATCCTCCGGCACTCGACGGCGCACGTGATGGCGCAGGCGGTGCAGCAGTTGTACCCGCAGGCACGGCTCGGGATCGGGCCGCCGATCGAGAACGGGTTCTACTACGACTTCGACGTGCCGACCCCGTTCACCCCCGACGACCTGGCCGCCATCGAGAAGCGGATGCAGCAGATCGTCAAGGAGTCCCAGTCGTTCTCGCGCCGGGCGGTCGGCGACGACGAGGCCCGGGCCGAGCTCGCGGCCGAGCCCTACAAGCTCGAGCTGATCGGGCTCAAGGGCGCCGACGCCGCCGAGGCGGCGGATGGCGCCGGTGCGGAGGTGGGCAGCGGCGAGCTGACCATCTACGACAACGTGCGCACCGACGGCTCGCTCGCGTGGAAGGACCTGTGTCGTGGCCCGCACGTCCCCACCACCCGCACCATCCCCGCGTTCAAGCTGATGCGGGTCGCGGCAGCGTACTGGCGTGGCAGCGAGAAGAACCCGCAGCTGCAACGCATCTACGGCACCGCGTGGGAGTCCCGCGAGGCGCTCAAGGATTACCAGCACCGGCTCGCGGAGGCCGAGAAACGCGACCACCGCAGGCTGGGCGCCGAGCTCGACCTCTACTCGTTCCCGGACGAGCTCGGGTCAGGGCTGGCCGTGTTCCACCCCAAGGGCGGCATCATCCGCCGGGTCATGGAGGACTACGTCCGGCGGCGGCACGAGGAGGAGGGTTTTCAGTTCGTCGCCACCCCGCACATCACCAAGCAGAACCTGTTCGAGACGTCAGGGCACCTGCCCTACTACGCGGACACGATGTTCCCGCCCATGGAGATGGAGGGGGCGCACTACTACCTCAAGGCCATGAACTGCCCGATGCACAACCTGATCTACCGGTCCCGCGGCCGGTCCTATCGGGAGCTGCCGCTGCGGTTGTTCGAGCTGGGCGCGGTCTACCGCTTCGAGAAGTCGGGTGTGGTGCATGGCCTCACACGGGTCCGTGGGCTCACGATGGACGACTCGCACTCGTACGTCACTCCTGAGCAGGCGAACGCCGAGATCAAGCATCTGCTGGGCTTCTGCCTGAGCCTGTTCCGCGACTTCGGCCTCGACGAGTTCTACCTGGAGCTCTCCACTCGCGACCCGGCGTCGGACAAGTTCATCGGGACTGACGAGCAGTGGGAGGGCGCGACCGCGGCACTCGAGGAGGCGGCAGTTGAATCGGGGCTCGAGCTCGTACCGGATCCCGGTGGTGCGGCCTATTACGGCCCGAAGATCTCCGTGCAGGCGCGGGACGCGATCGGCCGCAACTGGCAACTGTCCACCATCCAGTACGACTTCAACATGCCGGCGCGGTTCGGCCTGGAGTACCAGGCGGCCGATGGTTCGCGGCAGCAGCCGGTGATGATCCACTCGGCGAAGTTCGGGTCGATCGAGCGGTTCCTCGGAGTGCTCGTCGAGCACTACGCCGGGGCGTTCCCACCTTGGCTGGCGCCGGTGCAGGTCGTCGGGATCCCCATCACCGACGAGCACGCGCCCTATCTCCGGGACGTCGCCGAGCGCCTTCGCCCGCACGGCATCCGGGTCGAGGTCGACGAGTCGGACGACCGCATGCAGAAGAAGATCCGGACGGCCCAGAAGCAGAAGGTGCCGTTCATGCTGCTCGCGGGCGACGAGGACGTGGCGAAGGGCGCGGTGTCGTTCCGCTACCGCAACGGCGAGCAGAAGAACGGCGTGCCCATCGAGGAGGCCGTCGCCGAGATCGTGAAGACCGTCGCCGACCGCGTCCAGATATGACGGAACCGCCCGACGTCCAGCACGGGGTCGGCGTGCCCGACGGCGTCCAACGGCTGTGGATGCCGCATCGGATGGCCTACATCCAGGGCGATGGCAAGCCGGCGGCCGCGCCCGACGGGTCGGGGGAGCAGTGCCCGTTCTGCGCGATACCGGCCATGTCCGACGAGGACGGCCTGGTGGTCGCCCGCGGCGAGCAGGTGTTCGCGGTCCTCAACCTCTACCCGTACAACAGCGGCCACCTCATGGTGTGCCCCTACCGGCACGTGGCCGACTACACCGAGCTCACCGCCGACGAGTGCGCCGAGCTCGCGGACTTCACCCGCCGCGCGATGCGAGCACTGCGGGAGTCCTCGTCGGCGCAGGGCTTCAACATCGGGATGAACCAGGGCTCGGTCGCGGGCGCCGGGATCGCTGCTCACCTGCACCAGCATGTGGTACCGCGGTGGGGCGGCGACACGAACTTCATGCCGGTCGTCGGCCGCACCAAGGTCCTCCCGCAGCTGCTGCGCGACACTCGCGACCTGGTCGCCGCGGCCTGGCCGGCGGACTGACGTGCAGCCCGTGTTGGTCTACGACGGGGACTGCGCGTTCTGCACCCGCTGCGTCGAGTGGGCGCTGCGCCGGTTGCCGTACCGCCCGGCCGTCGTGGCCTGGCAGGACGCCGACCTCGGCGCGCTCGGCGTGACCCGGGCCGAGGCGGAGCACTCGGTGCTGTGGGCGGAGCCGTCCGGACACGTGAGCAGCGGGCACCTCGCGGTGGCCCGGCTGCTCATCGCCAGCGGTGGCGCGTGGGCGCTGCTCGGCCGGCTCGCCACCGTGCCGCCGGTGTCGTGGATCTCGGCCGTGGTCTACCGGCTGGTCGCCGTCAACCGGGGCCGGCTCCCGGGCGGCACGCCGGCCTGCGCCCGTCCGGCCGACCAGCGCCCCGGCTCCCCGCGCCCGGGCTAGGAACCGTTGCTCTCGGACTGAAGCTTCTGGGCCAGCTGGGTCGGCATCGGCTCGTGGCGGGCGTAGGTCCGCGAGAACGTGCCGGTCCCGTGGGACAGCGAGCGCAGGTCCACGGCGTACCGCGTGATCTCCACCTCGGGAACCTCCGCCTTGACCAGCGACCGGCCGCTGCCCACCGGCTCGCTTCCGGTGACCCGGCCGCGCCGGGTGGACAGGTCGCTCATCACCGCCCCGACGTACTCGTCGGCGACCAGCACCGAGACCTCGTCGACCGGCTCGAGCATGTGCACCTGGGTGGCCTTGGCCGCCTCCTTGAGAGCGAGACCGCCGGCCATCTGGAAGGCCATGTCGGAGGAATCCACCGAGTGGGCCTTGCCGTCGTAGAGGGTCACCCGGATGTCGACAACGGGATAGCCGGCCGCCACGCCTCGCTCCATCTGCGCGCGGACCCCCTTCTCGACCGACGGGATGAACTGCCGCGGGACCGCGCCTCCGACGACCTTGTCGATGAACTCGAATCCCGCGCCGGAGTCGAGTGGCTCCACCTCGATGTCGCAGACGGCGTACTGCCCGTGGCCGCCGGACTGCTTGACGTGCCGGCCATGACCGGAGGCCTTGCCCGCGAACGTCTCGCGCAGCTGCACGCGAACCGGCACCGACTCGACGTCCACGCCGTAGCGGTTGCGGAGCCGGTCGAGGAGCACGTCCAGGTGGGCCTCGCCCATGCACCAGAGCACCAGCTGGTGCGTCTCGGGGTTCATCTCGAGGCGCAGTGTGGGGTCTTCGGCAACGAGGCGTCCGATGCCCTGCGACAGCTTGTCCTCGTCGGCCTTGGACTTGGCGACGATCGCCACGGGGAGCAGCGGGTCGGGCATCAGCCACGGCTCCATGAGCAGCGGCCGCTCCTTGTCGGAAAGCGTGTCTCCGGTCTCCGCGCGGCTGAGCTTCGCCACTGCGCAGATGTCCCCGGCGATGGCCTGCGCGACGGTGCGTTGCGTCTTGCCCAACGGCGAGGTGAGCGCTCCGACCCGCTCGTCCACGTCGTGGTCCTCGTGGCCCCGCTCGCCGGCGAAGTGGCCGGAGACGTGTACGACGCTGTCGGGGCGCAGGGTTCCGGAGAAGACCCGCACCAGCGAGATCCGCCCGACGTAGGGGTCGGTGGTGGTCTTCACGACCTCGGCTACCAGCGGTCCTGCGGGGTCGCAGGCGAGCGGGCCCTGTGGCTGGCCGTCGGGGCTGGTGACGGGGGGGACCTCGTGCTCGAGCGGCGACGGGAAGGCCGCCGTGATGACCTCGAGCAGCTCGGTCGTGCCGAGGCCGGTCGGAGCGGCCGCGGCGATCACCGGGAAGAACGAGCCACGGGCAACCGCGGTCTCCAGGTCGTCGACCAGGACCTTGAGGTCGATGTCCTCGCCGCCGAGGTAGCGGTCCATGAGGGACTCGTCCTCCGACTCGGCGATGATTCCCTCGATCAGTGCGTCCCGCGCGGTCTGGATGAGTGGCAGGTGCTCGTCGTCCGGCTCGCGCTCGACCCGGCTGCCCGTCGAGTAGTCGAAGACCTTGCGGGACAGGAGACCGATCAGCCCCGCGGCATGACCCTCGTCGTCGGCAAGGGGCAAATACAGGGGGAGTACGCCGTCGCCGAACACGCGCTGGCAGACCGCGACCGACTCGTCGAAGTCCGCCCGGTCCTTGTCCAGCTTCGTCACCACCACGGCACGTGGCATGTTGACCGCGGCGCACTCCTCCCACAGCATCCGGGTCGCGCCGTCCACGCCGTCGACGGCGGAAACCACGAACAGCGCAGCATCGGCCGCGCGCAGCCCGGCGCGCAGGTCGCCGACAAAGTCGGCATAGCCGGGGCTGTCGAGAAGGTTGACCTTGACACCGCTGTGCTCCAGCGGAGCGACGGCAAGGGAGACTGACCGCTGCTGGCGCACCTCGGCCTCGTCGAAGTCGCTGACCGTCGACCCGTCCTCGACCCGGCCGGCGCGCCCGATGGTGCCCGTCGCGGCGAGCAGGGCCTCGACCAGCGTCGTCTTGCCCGATCCGGAGTGGCCGACCAGCACCACGTTGCGCACTGCCGAGGGCTGGTCGGCCATCGGTGCCCTGCCCGCGGCTCCGGTTGTCTGGGTGCTCGCTGCCTGCGCCATCGCGCTCGCCTCCGAGGGCTCGGCCGTCCCCGGGACGGCGGTAGAGGATCCAGAGCCTTCACCCGACGAGGCCCGCGGCACAAGAGCCCGACAGCACTACGATGTGCCCGCCGCCGGCCCCGGGAGAACCCCGCCATGCTCAACCGCTTCGCCCGTGCCCTGTTCACGAGGATCTTCCGCCCCGCGGCCGCCTACCTGGTACGACGCGGGGTGAGCCCGGACGCCGTGACCCTCGTCGGGACCCTGGGCGTCGTGGTCGGCGCGCTCGCCTTCTACCCGCGCGGCGACTTCTTCTGGGGGACCGTCTTCATCACGGTCTTCGTCTTCTCCGACCTCATCGACGGGACGATGGCCCGGATGACCGGGCGCTCGAGCCGCTGGGGCGCCTGGCTGGACTCGACGCTGGACCGGGTCGGGGATTCGGCCGTCTTCGGCGGCATTGCGATGTGGTTCGCCGGCACCGGCGACGACCTGCTGCTGGCCGCGCTCGCGATCTACTGCCTGTCGGCCGGCGCTGTCGTGTCCTACGCCCGGGCCCGCGCCGAGGGGCTCGGCATGACCGCGAACGTCGGGATCACCGAGCGCGCGGACCGCCTGGTCGCGATCCTCGTCTGTACCGGCCTGGACGGGCTGGGCGTGCCGTACGTCCAGGCGCTGGCCCTGTGGCTGCTCGCGATCGGGAGCACGGTGACCATCGTCCAGCGCGCCCTCGTGGTGCGACGGCAGGCGACGGCCTCGGCCGCGGACCCGCAGCCACCTTTGTGACAGCCCCGAGGCGCGGTCTGCGCCGGCGTGCGGCCGACGCGCTCGTCTACGGCCTGTACGCCGGGTGCTGGGCCGTCGTCCGGCGGCTCCCGGAGGACGTGGCCTCCAGCGTGTTCGAGCTCGTCGCCGATGTCGTCTGGCGGCGGCGCGGCGCTCCCGTCGTACAACTGGAGAACAACCTGGCCCGCGCGCGGCCCGAGGCCACCGCCGCCGAGCTGCGGGCGCTGTCCCGAGAAGGGATGCGCTCCTACCTGCGGTACTGGTGCGAGGCATTCCGGCTGCCCGACTGGGACCACGACCGGGTGGTCGGCTCGGTGCGGGTAGAGAACGAGCAGTACCTGCGGGCGCCGCTCGCCGCCGGCCGGGGCGTGGTCGCGGCGCTGACGCACATGGGCAACTGGGACCACGCGGGCGCCTGGGCAAGCCTCACCGGTGCGCCCGTGGTGACGGTGGCGGAACGGCTGCGGCCGGAGCGGCTGTACGAGCGCTTCCTGGCCTACCGCGAGGGGCTCGGCATGGAGATCCTGCCGCTCACCGGGGGAGAGGGCCGGGTCCTCGACGCCCTCTCGGACCGGTTGAGGTCGGCGGCCCGGTTGGTGCCGCTGGTGGCCGACCGGGACCTCCGCTCCAGCGGCATCCCGGTGCAGCTGCTCGGGGAGGCCACCAAGATGCCGCCCGGCCCGGCGCTGCTGGCCTTGCGCACCGGCGCGGCCCTGCACCCGGTGAGCATCTGGTACGAGCCGGACCCGGACGCCGGTCCACGACGACATCGGCTGGTGATCCACTTCCATGAGGAGGTCAGCCCGCCGACGGAGGGTCGGACCCGTGAGAAGGTCACGGCCATGACCCAGCAGGTCGCGGACACGTTCGGGACTGCCATCCGCGCCCACCCGCAGGACTGGCACATGCTCCAGCCGCTCTGGCTGCGCGACCTCGACGAGCGGCCGCCCAGGCCATGAGGATCGGGATCGTCTGCCCGTACTCCTGGGACGTCCCCGGCGGTGTGCAGTTCCACGTCCGGGACCTCGCGGAGGTTCTCGTCGACCGCGGCCATGACGTCTCGGTGCTCGCCCCAGCCGACGACGACACTCCGCTTCCGGCATACGTGGTGCCGGCCGGCCGAGCGGTCCCGGTGCCGTACAACGGGTCGGTCGCCCGGGTGAACTTCGGGCCGATCTCGGCCGCGCGGGTCCGACGTTGGCTGCGTGAGGGCGAGTTCGACGTGCTGCACATCCACGAGCCGGCGACACCGTCGCTTTCGGTGCTCGCCTGCTGGGCGGCCACCGGCCCGATCGTCGCGACGTTCCACACCTCGACGCTGCGGTCCCGGGCGATGTTGGCGGCCTATCCGATCCTCGAACCGACCCTGGAGAAGATCAGGGCTCGCATCGCGGTGTCCGAGGACGCGCGGCGGACCCTCGTCGAGCACATCGGCGGTGACGCCGTGCTCATCCCCAACGGGGTGTTCGTCGACCGGTTCGCCGGGGCGACTCCGGAGCCGGCGTGGCGCGGGGAGGCTGGCACCGTCGGCTTCATCGGCCGGATGGACGAGGAGCGCAAGGGACTGCCGACCCTGCTCGCCGCCTTCGAGCTGCTCCTTGCGGCTCGGCCCGGCACCCGCCTGGTCGTCGCCGGGCGCGGCGACGCCGAGGAGGCGGCCGAGGACATGTCGGCCTCCGTGCGCGCGGCGGTGACCTTCCTCGGTGAGGTCTCGGAGCCGGAGAAGGCCCGGCTGCTCCGCACCGTTGATGTGTACGTCGCACCCAACCTCGGGGGCGAGAGCTTCGGCATCGTGCTGGTGGAAGCCCTGGCGGCGGGGGCGCCGGTCCTCGCGTCGGACCTGGACGCGTTCCGCCGGGTGCTCGACGACGGGCGGGTCGGCGTGCTGTTCCCGACGGGCGACGTGACCGCCCTCGCGGCGGCGCTGGGCGACCTGCTCGACGACGAGCCTCGCCGCCAGGAGCTGAGCCGGGCCGGCTCCGCGTGGTGCCGCCGCTACGACTGGTCGACGGTGGTCGAGGACCTGCTCGCCGTCTACGAGACGGTCGCCGCTGGTGCGGGTGCCGTTCGCGAGGACGAGCGCCGAACCTGGCGGGAGCGTCTGCGGCTGTAGCGCGCCTAGTGTGGCGGCATGGGGATGACCTGGACGTTGGGCGTGGCGCTGCTCCTCGTCGTCGGGTGGTACCTCTTCTTCAGCGCCACCAGGCTGGACCGCATCCACGCCCGCGTTGAGGGGGCGCGCAGCGCCCTGGACGCCCAGCTGGTCCGTCGGGCGTCGGTATCCCTTCAGCTGGCGGTGTCGGGGTTGCTGGACCCGGCGACCAGCCTGCTCGTCGCCGGGGCGGCGCACGAGGCCCGTGAGGCCGACGACGCGGATCGTGAGCTGGCCGAGAGCAACCTCACCCGGGCGCTGCACGCGGCGTTCGACGAGTCGGGGCTCCCGGAGGCGCTGGACGCCGACCCCGCGGGCCACGCCCTGATCGGCGAGCTCGCCGGAGCGTGCCTGCGGGTCGAGCTCGCGCGGCGGTTCCTGAACGACGCGGTGCGCGGCGCCCGCGTCGTACGGCGCAAGCGCGCCGTGCGCTACGCCCGGCTCGCCGGCCACGCTCCCTGGCCGCCGACATTCGAGATGGACGACACGCCGCCCCCCGGGTTGATGCGGGGTGGGCGCGCAGCGCCATCTACCGTGCTTCCGTGAACCCCCGCTCCCTTGCCGCCGTCCTGTCCGCCGCGCTCGTGCTCGCCGCCTGCTCCTCCGGAACGCAGCCGAAGACCGCGAGTTCGAGCCCCAGCTCGAGCACCTCGAGCACCAGCGCCACGCCGACACCCACTCCCACACCGACCCCGACGCTGGCGTCGCTGCTGTCGGGCCGGGTGGGAAAGCCCAACGGTCCGATCTTCGTCGCCAAGGTGGACAACACGGCCCACGCGCACCCGCAGCTGGGGCTGACGGTGGCCGACATCGTGTACATCGAGCAGGTCGAGGGCGGAGTGACCCGGTTGGCGGCGGTCTACTCCAGCCAGCTGCCGCCGAAGGTCGGCCCGGTGCGGAGCGCCCGGATCAGCGATATCGAGCTGCTGAACCAGTACGGCACGGTCGGCCTGATCTACTCAGGGGCACAAAGCAAGCTGCATCCCAAACTGGCTGCCGCCAGGCTCCGGCTGATCTCCAACGACGCCAACCACCGCGGCTTCGCGCGTTCACACACGCGCCCCGCGCCGTACAACGTCATCGGCACGCTCGCCGTGCTCCGCACCCGGGCCGGCCACGTGGACAGCCCGACGCGGGTCGGCTACCAGTTCGGGCCGACCCCGCTCGGGGGGAAACCCGCGACCCACGTGACCGCGAGCTATCCGAGGGCGCGAGTGGACGCGGTGTGGTCGGCGACCCGGTCCCGCTGGTTGCTCTCGATGGACGGCCGGCGGGACATGGCCGCCGAGGGCGGACAGCTGGGCGCGACGACATTCGTGATCCAGTTCGTCACGATCACCAGCTCGGCCTACCACGACGTGAACGGCGTCGTGACCCCGACGTCGAGGACCGTCGGCTCGGGCACCGCGTTCATCTTCCGGGACGGGAGGGTCTACGCGGGCCGCTGGGCACGCGCTCGGTCCACCGACCCCACGTCGTACTCGATCGGGGGGAAGCCCGCGGTCTTCGCCGCCGGCAACCTCTGGGTGGCCCTGCTCGGCAAGGGCCAACCCGTCCTCGTGCGCTGACTGCGGGCCTACTATGGACGAGTCACCGTCCAGCCCGTGCCAAGTGAGGTCGTCGTGTCCACGCCCGAGTTCGACCGTTCCCCCTCCGTCACCGGAACCGCGCGGGTCAAGCGCGGCATGGCGGAGATGCTCAAGGGCGGGGTGATCATGGATGTGGTCACCGCCGAGCAGGCGAAGATCGCGGAGGACGCCGGCGCGGTGGCCGTGATGGCCCTAGAGCGGGTCCCGGCCGACATCCGGGTCGAGGGCGGCGTGGCCCGGATGAGCGACCCGGACATGATCGACGGAATCATCGGGGCCGTCTCGATCCCGGTGATGGCGAAGGCCCGCATCGGCCACTTCGTCGAGGCACAGGTGCTCCAGTCCCTGGGCGTCGACTACGTGGACGAGTCCGAGGTGCTCACCCCCGCCGACGAGGCCAACCACATCGACAAGTGGGCGTTCACGGTGCCCTTCGTGTGCGGCGCGACGAACCTCGGCGAGGCGCTGCGGCGCATCGCCGAGGGCGCGGCCATGATCCGCTCCAAGGGTGAGGCCGGCACCGGCAACGTCGTGGAGGCCACCCGGCACATGCGCTCGATCCGATCGGAGATCCGCCGGCTCGGCGGCCTCGACGAGACCGAGCTCTTCGCCGCGGCCAAGGAGCTGCGTGCGCCGATCGACCTGGTCCGCGACGTCGCCGAGGCGGGCTCGCTCCCCGTCGTGCTGTTCACGGCCGGTGGCATCGCGACGCCTGCCGACGCGGCGATGATGATGCAGCTCGGCGCCGAGGGTGTCTTCGTCGGCTCCGGCATCTTCAAGTCCGGCGACCCGGCGAAGCGGGCCGAGGCGATCGTCAAGGCCACGACGTTCTTCGACGACCCCGACGTGATCGCCAAGGTGTCCCGCGGGCTGGGCGAGGCCATGGTCGGGCTGAACATCGACACGCTGCCGCAGTCCCAGCGCTACGCCGACCGCGGCTGGTGACCACCCCGGTCATCGGGGTCTTCGCGCTGCAGGGCGACGTTCGCGAGCACGTCCGGACTCTCGAGGGCATCGGAGCGGACGTCGTGCCGGTCCGCCGGCCCGAGGACATCGACGGCATCGCCGGGCTGGTGCTGCCGGGTGGTGAGTCCACCACGATGTACAAGCTCGCGGCGGCGTTCGACCTGCTGGAGCCGCTCCGGAAGGCCGTCGCGGCCGGACTGCCGGCCTACGGGTCCTGCGCGGGGATGATCATGCTGGCGGACACGATCCAGGACGGGATCGACGGCCAGCACACCATCGGCGGCCTCGACATCGTCGTACGACGAAACGCGTTCGGCCGTCAGGTCGACTCCTTCGAGGCTGACCTGGACTTCGCCGAGGTCGACGGGGGACCGGTGCACGCCGTGTTCATCCGGGCGCCGTGGGTCGAGGACATCGGGGCCGGCGTACAGGTGCTCGCCCGGGTCGAGGGTGGCCCCGCCGACGGTAGGGTCGTGGCCGTCCGTGGCGGAGCGGACGGCCAGCTGCTCGCGACGTCGTTCCACCCCGAGCTGACCGGTGACGCGCGGGTGCACGAGCTGTTTCTGCGGATGGTGAGGGAGCGTTCATGAGCGGCCACTCCAAGTGGGCAACCACCAAGCACAAGAAGGCCGTCGTCGACGCCAAGCGCGGCAAGATGTTCGCCAAGCTGATCAAGAACATCGAGGTCGCCGCCCGCACCGGCGGTGCCGACATGGCCGGTAACCCGACGCTCTACGACGCCGTGCAGAAGGCCAAGAAGTCCTCGGTTCCCAACGACAACATCGAGCGGGCCTTGAAGCGCGGCTCGGGTGTCGAGTCCGGCGGCGCGGACTACCAGACGATCATGTACGAGGGGTACGGCCCCAACGGGGTGGCGGTGCTGGTGGAGTGTCTGACGGACAACCGCAACCGGGCGGCCTCCGAGGTCCGGATCGCGCTCACCCGCAACGGCGGGACCATGGCGGACCCGGGCTCTGTCTCGTACCTCTTCAACCGCAAGGGTGTCGTGATCGTCCCGAAGTCACCCGGCACGACCGAGGACGACGTGCTGCTGGCCGTGCTCGACGCGGGGGCCGAGGAGGTCAACGACCTCGACGAGGCGTTCGAGGTCGTGTCGGAGGCGACCGATCTGGTGGCCGTGCGCACGGCGCTGCAGGATGCCGGTCTCGACTATGACTCGGCCGACGCCTCGTTCCTGCCGTCGGTCAGCGTGCCCCTTGACGAGGATGCCGCGCGCAAGGTGTTCCGTCTGATCGACGCCCTCGAGGACTCCGACGACGTGCAGAACGTCTACGCCAACTACGACGTCAGTGACGAGGTCATGGAGCGAGTGGGCTAGAACGGCTCAGGCCGCCCGGCCCAGCTGATCGAGCAGCACGACGCGCGCGTCGTCGGTCGACACCCCGAGCCGGGTGACCGCAAGCGTGGCCAGCCCGTCGCAGCGCAGTATCCCGAGCGCGAGGTGGCCGGAGTCGATCTCGCGGCTGCCCAGGCTGAGCGACTCGCGCAGCGCCAGCTCGAGCGCCTTCTTGGCGCGACCCGAGAAGGGGATGTGGCCCGACCCGCACCGGGCCGCCGGGCGCCGGCGCCGCCTGAGTGCGAGCCGCCGCCGCGGCCGGGCCGAGCCGCCGTGGGAGTCGTCCAGCGCGCCCGGCCCGAAGCGCTCCTCGACCCGCTGCCGCACGGTGTCGAGGTCGATGCCCAGGTCACGCAAGGCAGCGCCGTCGTCGAGGTGCGGCGGCGTGCCGAGCTCGCGGAGCACCTGGTCGCGCACCCCGTCGTGGGTGACCCCGATCCGGCCGAGAACCTGCGCGACCGGTGTGGCCGGATCGGCGAGCAGCGCGAGCAACAGGTGCTCGGTCCCGATCCAGCTGTGGCCGAGGGACCGGGCCTCCCCCTGGGCCCCGACGACGGCCGCGCGGGCCGCGTCCGTGAAGCGTTCGAACACGTCAGCCCTCCCTGTTCCGTCGGCTCGCATGCTTCTTGTGAACCGCCTGTTTGCTCACGCCGAGCAAGGCGCCGATGGCATCCCAGGACCAGCCCTGGTCGCGGGCGCTGCGGACCTGGAGGGCCTCCAACTGGTCGGCCAGCCGGCGCAGCGCCGCCACCGCCCGCAGGCCGACGGCAGGGTCGGTGCTGGTCGCCCGCTCGGCGACGTCCGGTTCCGTTGTCATGGGCGTCAACGTACGTTGACCATGAAGGGTTGTCAACCCTCGTTGACGTCCGAAAGGGAGAACCGCCGGGCGCGTCGCTCACCGGGCGCGTCGGTGCCCGCCGGTAGCGTGACGTCCGAACAAGTGTTCGGACGAGAGGTGGGTTCGACGTGCGCGTGCTCGGGGTGGACCCGGGGTTGACCCGCTGTGGTCTCGGCGTTGTCGAGGGCGGGGTCGGCCGACCGCTGCGGCTGGTTGCCGTCGACGTGGTCCGCACCCCGCCCGGTGCCGACATCGCTGCCCGCCTGCTGGCCCTCGACCAGGCGTTGACGGCGTGGCTGGATCGACATCAGGTGGACGCGGTCGCGGTCGAGCGCGTGTTCAGCCAGCACAACGTGCGGACCGTGATGGGGACGGCGCAGGCGAGCGCGGTGGCCATCGTGTGTGCCGCCCGGGCCGGCGTCCCGGTCACCCTGCACACCCCGAGCGAGATGAAGGCGGCGGTGACGGGCAGCGGCCGGGCCGACAAGGCCCAGGTAGGTGCGATGGTGACGAGGATCCTCGGGCTCGCGTCAGCCCCCCGGCCGGCCGACGCCGCAGACGCGCTCGGCCTCGCTATCTGCCACGTCTGGCGGGGTGGCGCGGCGGCCAGGATCGACGCCGCGGTCGCCGTCGAAGCTGGTCGCCGTGCCGCTGCCGTCGCCGGCAGGGCGGTGAGCCTGCCGTGATCTCCTTCGTCTCGGGCCGGGTGGCCGCGCTGGCACCCGATCAGGCCGTGGTCGAGGTCGGCGGTGTCGGTCTGGCCCTGCAGTGCACCCCGGGGACGCTGGCCCGGCTGCGCCTGGGCGAGCCGGCTCACCTGGCCACCTCCCTCGTCGTACGCGAGGACTCCCTCACCCTCTACGGGTTCGTCGACGACGACGAGCGGGTCGTCTTCGAGCTGCTGCAGACGGCCAGCGGGGTGGGACCGCGGCTGGCGCAGGCGATGCTCGCCGTGCACAGCCCCGACGCCCTGCGGCGGGCCGTCGCCGACGAGGACCTCCCCGCGTTGATGCAAGTCCCCGGCGTGGGCAAGAAGGGCGCGCAGCGCATCGTGCTGGAGCTCAAGGACCGGTTGGGCGCGATGGTCGGGGTCGGGGCGCCGGCGGGACGCCCTTCGGGGTCGGGCGGAGCGTGGCGTGAGCAGCTGCACGGGGCCTTGATGGGCCTCGGCTGGTCGGCCCGCGAGGCCGACGACGCGGTGCTGACCGCGGCCCCGCTGGCTGCCGAGGCAGCCGCCGACGGGGAGCAGCCGGACGTGGCCAGCCTGCTCCGGTTCGCCTTGCGATCGCTGAGCCGGGCGTGACCGGCACCGACGACGACCGGCTGGTCGACGCGCTGCCTGCCGACGAGGAACGCGTCGTCGAGGCGGCGCTGCGGCCCCGCAGCCTGGCGGAGTTCATCGGGCAGGACCGGGTCCGTGAGCAGCTCGGGCTGGTGCTGCAGGCCGCGCGGACCCGCGGCGGGGTGCCCGACCACGTGCTGCTGTCCGGCCCGCCCGGGCTCGGCAAGACCTCACTGGCCATGATCATCGCGACGGAGATGCAGGTGCCGCTGCGCGTCACGAGCGGGCCGGCGATCCAGCACGCCGGTGACCTCGCGGCGGTCCTCTCGAGCCTCGGCGAGGGGGAGGTCCTGTTCCTCGACGAGATCCACCGCATGGCGCGACCCGCCGAAGAGCTCCTCTACATGGCGATGGAGGACTTCCGGGTCGACGTGATCGTCGGAAAGGGGCCGGGCGCCACCGCGATCCCGCTGGAGCTGCCGCACTTCACCGTGGTCGGGGCCACGACCCGCGCCGGGCTGCTGCCCGGCCCGTTGCGGGACAGGTTCGGCTTCACCGCGCACATGGACTTCTACGCCCCGGCCGAGCTCGAACAGGTGCTGACCCGGTCGGCACGGCTGCTGAATGTGCCCCTGGAGCCCGACGGGGGTGCCGAGGTGGCCGGGCGCTCCCGCGGGACTCCGCGCATCGCCAACCGGTTGCTGCGCCGCGTCCGCGACTACGCCCAGGTCAAAGCCGACGGTGCCGTGACGCGCGCGATCGCCCGGGCAGCGCTGGAGATCTACGAGGTGGACGAGCAGGGGCTGGACCGCCTGGACCGTGGCGTGCTCGAGGCGCTCGTCAGTCGTTTCGGCGGCGGGCCGGTGGGACTCTCCACCCTCGCCGTGGCCGTGGGGGAGGAACGGGAGACGGTCGAGGAGGTGGCCGAGCCGTTCCTGGTCCGGGCCGGACTGCTGGCGCGGACGCCGCGCGGCCGGATCGCCACGGCTGCTGCCTGGCGCCACCTCGGCCTCACTCCGCCGACCTCGCTGGCCCCGGCAGCCGCGCCGCTCGAGCTCTTCGACGCGGCCAGCGAGTCCACCGGCAGGTAGACTTCTGCGTCGGCTGCGCGCCCTGTCGCCCGCCGCTCCCATCGGAAGGACCGCACCGCCGTGAAATCCGTCAGCGCCCTGCTGCCGTTCGCCCTTCTTCTGCTGGCCTTCTGGCTGCTGATCATCCGCCCGTCCCGGCAGCGAGCACGTCAGCAGCAACAGCTCCAGAGCGAGCTCGCGCCCGGTCTCGAGGTCATGACGACCTCCGGTCTTCTCGCGACCGTGTCAGCCGTCGAGGACGACGTCGTGGTGCTCGAGGTGTCCCCGGGAGTGACGATGCGCTGGAAGAAGGCCGCAGTCGCCGGGATCGCCCCCGCCCGCTCCGAGACCGACGGGATCGGGGACGTCGGGAACGCCAACGAGCCGTCGACCGCCGCCAGCCCTCAGCGGCCGGAGTAGCCAGTGGCAACCCCCACCAGCGCCCGGCCCGGGCGCTCTCTCGCCGCCCTGGCCGTGCTCATCGCGCTGATCTTCGCGCTGATCTTCTTCGTCGCTCCCGACAAGCTCGGCAAGGACAGCCTCTCGACGCAGCAGAAGTACACCCCGCGTTTGGGCCTTGACCTTGAGGGCGGCACCAGCATCATCCTGACACCGCGCGTCGCCCCGGGGGAGACAGGCAAGATCACCAAGGACGCCCTCAACCGGGCGGTGACGATCATCCGGTCCCGCGTCGACAGCTTTGGTGTCGCCGAGGCAGAGGTGACCACCGC
>JAVEDB010000119.1 GCA_030841185.1 Actinomycetota bacterium | reverse complement strand
GCCCACCACTTGCGGCCGTTGATGACGTACTCGTCGCCGTCGCGCTGGATCCGGGTGGCGATGTTGGTGGCGTCCGAGGAGGCCACCGCGGGCTCTGTCATCGCGAACGCGGAACGGATCTCACCCTCGAGCAGTGGCTCGAGCCACCGCTTCTTCTGCTCGGCGGTGCCGAATTGCGAGAGCACCTCCATGTTGCCGGTGTCGGGAGCCGAACAGTTCATGGCCGGCGGAGCCAGGTGGCCGCTGCGGCCGGAGATCTCGGCGAGTGCGGCGTACTGGAGGTTGGTCAGGCCGGCGCCTTCCTCGCCGGGAAGGAAGAGGTTCCACAGGCCACGCTTGCGGGCTTCCCTGCGCAGCTCGCCGATGATCGGCGTGGCGTCCCAGGCCCACTTGTCCTCGAGTAGGGCGAACTCCTCCTCGTACACCTGCTCCGCCGGGTAGACGTGGCTGTCCATGAACTCCAGGAGGCTCTGCCGGAGCCCCTCGGTCCGGGCGTCGTACGCGAACTCCATCAACCCTGCTCCTTCAGTGCGCTGAGACCGGCGGCGAGAAGCGGGTGGATCGCCTCGCCGATGTTGTCGAATCCCCCACCGACCGTCTGGCCCTGGAGGTAGCGGTAGTGGATGCCTTCAAGGATCGCGGCGAGCTTGAACGCCGCGAGGCCGAGGTAGAAGCCGAAGCGCGACAGGTCACGGTCGCTGCCCGCGGCGTAGCGCTCGATGACCTCAGTCTCGCCGAGGAAGCCGCGTGCCGTCGACGCGTCGGCGACCAGGGATCCACCGGCCGTCTTGGCGAGCCGGTGGTAGACCAGCAGCATCGCGAGGTCGGCGAGCGGGTCGCCAAGCGTGGCCATCTCCCAGTCGAGGACCGCGGTGACGCGGTCCTGCGCGTCGACGAGCAGGTTGTCGAGCCGGAAGTCGCCGTGCACGATGCCGGTGGCCGACTCGACCGGGATGTCGGCCGATAGCCGCTGGTATAGCTCGTCGGCCTCTGGCAGGTCGCGAACGTACGACGCGTCGAGCTGCTTTTTCCAGCGATTCACCTGACGGTGCAGGAAGCCCTCAGCCCTGCCGAAGTCCCCGAGGCCGACGGCCGCGGGGTCCACCTGGTGCAGGGCGGCCAGGGTGTCGACGAGGCGGGTCGAGACGGTCCGGGTGCGCCCGGCGCCGAGCGACCCCAGCTCCGCCGCCTTGCGGTACGGCGTACCCACGCAGCGCTCCATCACGTAGAACGGTGCGCCGACCACGGAGTCGTCCTGGCACATCGCGTACGTCGTGGGCACCGGCACCGCGGTGTCCCGCAGCGCCGTCATCACCCGGTACTCCCGACTCATGTCATGCGCCGTGGCCAGCACGTGCCCGAGCGGCGGGCGCCGCACGATCCACTCCTGCTCGCCGTCGCTGACGACATAGGTCAGGTTGGACTTGCCGCCCGCGACCAGGGACGCCTGCAGCCGGTCACCTGCGCCCAGGATCTGCGCGAACCACGTACCGAGCCGCTCGAGGTCCAGGCCGGGAGGTGCCGGGCCTGTCGTCGGCATCACGGTGCCAACGAGAGGGTCAGGTAGGCGGGTGCGAAGGTGTTGCCGAAGGGCCCCTCCGTCGCACGGGTGACGACCATCCCGCGGCCCGCGACGATGCTCATTCGACAGCGGCGGTGAGCGAGACGCCGCCATCGACGAGGACGGTCTCGCCGGTCATCCAGGCTGCATCCTGCGAGAGCAGGAAGGCCACGACGCTGCCGATGTCCTCGGGCACGCCGAGCCGCTTGAGCGGATACTGCGCGGCGACCTGCTCCTCGCGGCCTTCGTACAGTGCGGTGGCGAACTTCGTCTTCACCACAGCCGGTGCCACCGCGTTGACCCGGATGTCTGGGCCCAGCTCGACGGCCAGCAGCTCGGTGATCGAGATCAGCATCGCCTTGCTCGCACCGTAGAACCCGATGCCCGGTGCCGGCCGGATCCCGGCGACCGAGGAGACATTGACGACGGCGCCGCCGTGGTCCTTCATCCAGGCCCGATGGACGTGCTGCACCCACGACAGCGCCGCGATGCAGTTGACCTCCACGGTCTTGCGCGCCGCGGCGAGGTCAAGCTCGACGATCGGGCCGTAGGCAGGGTTGACACCCGCGTTGTTCACCAGCATGTCGGCGCTGCCGAAGATCTCGATGGCCTGACGGACGGTCTCGGCCTGGTGCTCGACGTCGTCGGCCTTCCCGGCCACACCCAGGGCGTGCTCGGCCCCACCCATGCTGGCGACTGCCTCATCGAGCGCCTCCTTCTTGCGGGCGGTGATGACGACCTTTGCGCCCTCGGCGACCAGCCGTTCGGCGATCGCGAGGCCGATGCCCCGGCTGGCGCCAGTGACGATGGCGGTCTTGCCTTGGAACCTCTGACTCATGGTCTCTCCCATGCCGAACGGGTGGGCGACCGCGGTCACGCCCGCCAGTGACGTTGACGCTGCGCGGACCCCGGCCGTCCGCTGACCACTGCGTTTAGTCCGCGTCAATCCGCCGAGGCACGTCAACGTCCAGGGTCAAACGAGATTCAAACGATCAGGAGTCGGGGTTTCGATCTCGAGAACCCGGCTCTCACCTGCAGTTTTCTGTCGGGACGACAGGATTTGAACCTGCGACCCCTTGACCCCCAGTCAAGTGCGCTACCAAGCTGCGCCACGTCCCGATGCCCGAGGATCGCTCCCGAGGCGAAGACAACCCTAGCGCACGCTCAGTAGGGCTCGTCCGACTCGAGAGGGCGGCAGAAGCCGCGTCACTACTTGCGCTTCTCTCGCATCTTCACGCTGATCTCGATCGGGCTGCCGGCGAAGCCGAACTCCTCCCGGAGCCGGCGTTCGACGAACCGCCGGTAGCCCGGCTCGAGGAATCCGGTCGTGAAGAGCACGAAGCGCGGCGGTTGGATATCGGCCTGCGTCGCGAACAGAATCCGCGGCTGCTTTCCGCCCCGCACCGGATGCGGGTTCGCCGCAACGAGCTCGCCCAGGAACGTGTTGAGCCGGCCCGTGGGAACCCGGCTGCCCCACCCGGCGAGCGCCGTCTCGATCGCAGGGACGAGGCGATCCATGTGTCGTCCGGTACGCGCCGAGATGTTCACGCGCGGGGCCCAGGGGACCTGCACGAGGTCGCGCTCGATCTCCCGCTCGAGGTAGTGGCGGCGCTCGTCATCGAGAAGGTCCCACTTGTTGTAGGCGATCACCAGGGCTCGACCGGACTCGACCACCATCGAGATGATCCGGGTGTCCTGTTCGCTGAGCACCTCGCTCGCATCCACCAGCACGACAGCAACCTCGGCACGGTCCAGAGCAGACTGCGACCGCAGGGTCGCGTAGTAGTCGGTGCCGCTCGCCTGGTGCGCACGTCGCCGGATCCCCGCGGTGTCGACGAACTTCCACGTCTTCCCGCCGAGCTCGATGAGCTCGTCGACGGGATCGCGCGTCGTCCCCGCCACAGCGTCGACGACAACGCGGTCCTGTCCGGCGAGCTGGTTGAGCAGGCTGGACTTGCCGACGTTCGGCTTCCCCAGCAAGGCCACCCGGCGCGGTCCCTGCGCGAGGTCCTCGCGATCGGCCGGCGCATCAGGCAGCGCAGCGAGGACGGCGTCCAGCAGGTCACCGCTCCCCCGCCCGTGCAGCGCGGAGACGGCATAGGGCTCGCCCAGACCGAGCGACCACAGCGCAGCCGCCTCGGCCTCGGCCTTCTCGCCATCGACCTTGTTCGCCACCAACACGACCGGCTTGCCGGCCCGTCGGAGCACCCGCACGACCGCCTCGTCGGTGTCAGTAGGACCGACCATGGCGTCCACCACGAAGAGCACCGCGTCGGCCGCCTCGATCGCGACCTCTGCCTGGGCGGCCACCTGCGCCCCCAGGCCGCGCGCATCCTGCTCCCAGCCGCCCGTGTCGACCACCGTGAAACGGCGCCCGTTCCAGGTCGCGTCGTACGACACCCGGTCGCGCGTCACACCCGGAACGTCCTCGACCACGGCCTCCCGACGCCCGAGGATGCGGTTGACCAGCGTCGACTTGCCGAC
>JAVEDB010000081.1 GCA_030841185.1 Actinomycetota bacterium | reverse complement strand
CCTGCTGCCACAGCGACGCTCGAGTCCCGGGATAGCCGGCGAGCAGGACCGCGTCGAGACCGGCGATGTCCACGCCCAGCTCGAGGGCGTTGGTCGTGGCCACGCCGAGCAGCTCGCCGGACTGCAGTGAGCGCTCCAGCGCCCGCCTTTCCTCCGGCAGGTAGCCCCCGCGGTAGGCCGCAACCCGCCCCGACAGCCCCGGCTGCACCTCGTCGAGCAGCCGCCGGGCCGTCAGCGCGACCGTCTCGGCAGCACGCCGGGACCGGACGAACGCGACGGTCCGCACGCCGTCCACCACGAGATCGGTCAGCAGGTCGGCGACCTCGGCCGTCGCGGTCCGGCGTACGGGAGCCCCCTGCTCGCCCCGCAGCTCGGTCAGCGGCGGCTCCCACAGGGCGAACACCGTCTCGCCGCGCGGCGAGGCGTCGACGTCGACGGCGGTGACCGCCCGGCCGGTGAGCCGCCCCGCGGACACCGCCGGCTCGGAGACGGTCGCTGAGGCCAGCACGAAGGTCGGGTCGGCCCCGTAGTGCGCGCAGACCCGCTGCAGCCGCCGGAGCACCATCGCCACATGCGAGCCGAAGACGCCGCGGTAGTGGTGGCACTCATCGATCACGACGTACTGCAAGGAGCGCAGGGTGCGGGCCCAGCGTGCGTGGCCGGGCAGGATCGATCGGTGCAGCATGTCGGGGTTGGTGAGGACGTACGCCGCGTGCCGCCGGATCCAGTCCCGTGACTCGGTCTCGGTGTCACCGTCATAGGTCGCCGCGTGGACTCCCGGCAGGTCCAGGGCCCGCAGCGATCGGAGCTGGTCGGCGGCCAGCGCCTTGGTCGGGGCGACGTAGAGCGTCGTGGGCGGACCCCCGAGCCCGGGACCGTCGCCGTCGACCGCGGTGAGCACGTCGGTGAGGGCGGGCAGCAGGTAGGCCAGGGACTTGCCCGAGGCGGTGCCGGTCGAGACGACCACGGACCGGCCGGACCGGGCCAGCTCGGCCGCCTCGACCTGGTGCCGCCACGGCCGGTGGACGCCGGATCGGACCAGCGCATCCACCAGCGCCGGGTGGGCCCAGTCGGGCCAGTCGACGGGCAATCCGGGCCGGGCGGGGACCCGTTCCACGTGCGTCAGCCGGGTGCCGCGGCCCGGCCCGCCGGCGAGCGAGTCGAGGGTGGTCTGGGGGTTTGGCCGGCGCGCTCGGGGAAGCCGGACCGACGTCACCGAGGGTTGCTGCGGCACCTGTCGAAGTCTGCCACTAGGCACCCACAACGCCCGAGGTGATTGAATGCGCAGGCACGCGGCCGCCGGCCGTGGGATCTCGGCACCTTCGTTCCGCACCCGTCAGGCGCAGGAGGACTTGTGGACCTGTCTCTCTCGACCCGCACAGAGGGCGACCGCATCGTTGTCGAGGTTGGTGGGGAAATCGACGTCTATACCGCCCCCCGGCTCCGGGAACAGCTGGTCGACCTGGTTGCCGACGGCAAGTACCACCTGATCGTGGACATGGAGAAGGTGGACTTCCTCGACTCGACCGGCCTCGGTGTTCTCGTCGGTGGGCTCAAGCGGGTCCGCGCCCACGACGGCTCGCTGCGTCTGGTCTGCACCCAGGAGCGCATCCTCAAGATCTTCCGCATCACCGGCCTGACCAAGGTGTTCCCGATCCATGCCTCGGTCGAGGAAGCGGTCAACGCCTCCGAGTGAGGCTGCGGCACCCCGGCGGAACGTCCCCAAGAGGAAGGTGAGCGTGGCAACGGTCGAGCTGCGGTTCAGCGCTTTGCCGGCCCACGTGCGCACCGCCCGCTTGGTCGCGGCTGCCGTCGCCCGGCGCTCCGGGGTCGACGAGGCCGTCCTGGACGAGGTGCGGCTGGCCGTGGGGGAGGCCTGCTCGCGGGCCGTCCACCTGCACCGCCAGCACTGCCCGCACACGCCGGTCATGGTCACCCTCGTCGACGAGGACAAGACCTTCCAGGTCTCGGTCACCGACGAGGCCCCGCGCGGTGGCGACGAGTCGGGGGGAGGCACCCTCGCCGACCTCGCCAAGTCCGCCGATCTGGAGGATCCGGTGGTCCCCGGCATGGGCCTTGCCGTCATCAGCGGGCTCGTCGAGGACCTGGCCGTCGAGCACGGCGCCGACCGCGGCGTCGTCGTCCGGATGCGCTGGCCGACCTCGACCTGAGCCCGGATCGCGACACGGCGGCAGGCTCACCCGGTTTGGTTGGGGGTGAGCGCCCCACGTAGACTCCGCCCGCGCCGAGTGGGCTCGACATCCCATGTCGTTGATGGTCCGCGGGCGTCTCTTCGCGTGTCCCGCTGGCTTTCGGGCGTGGTGGGCGCCCACATCTAGGAGGACGAATGTCCCGGGTACCCCTCGCCGCCGACGGTGCGAGGCTCGATCTCAGCGGCGGCAACCTGAGCCTGGTCGTGGTGGTCGCCGCGATCGCACTCATCGCCCTGGGCTTCGCGGTTGCCCTGACCCGCAGCGTCCTCGCCGCCGGCACCGGCACCGAGAAGATGCAGCAGATCGCCGCGGCCGTCCAGGAGGGCGCCTCGGCCTTCCTCACCCGGCAGTTCCGGACGCTGGCCGGGTTCGCCGTGCTCGCCCTCGTGCTGCTGAGCCTGCTGCCCGCGGACACCGCCTCGATCCGGATCGGCCGGTCGATCTTCTTCCTGCTCGGCGCCTGTTTCTCGGCATTCATCGGGTACGCCGGGATGGGGCTGGCCACGCGTGCCAACCTCCGCGTCGCCGCCGCCGCCCGGGAGGCGGGCGGTGCCGCTGCGGCGGTCCGGATCGCCTTCCGCACTGGTGGCGTCGTCGGATTCCTCACCGTCGGGCTCGGCCTGTTCGGCGCCGCGACGGTGGTCTTCGTCTACCAGGGCGACGCCCCGACGGTCCTCGAGGGCTTCGGCTTCGGCGCGGCGCTGCTCGCGATGTTCATCCGGGTCGGCGGCGGCATCTTCACCAAGGCCGCCGACGTCGGCGCCGACCTCGTCGGCAAGGTCGAGCAGGGCATCCCCGAGGACGACCCGCGCAACGCGGCGACGATCGCGGACAACGTCGGCGACAACGTCGGTGACTGCGCCGGGATGGCCGCGGACCTGTTCGAGTCCTACGCCGTCACCCTGGTCGCCGCCCTCATCCTCGGCAAGGCCGCCTTCGGGCAGGAGGGCCTCGTCTTCCCGCTCATCGTGCCGGCCATCGGCGTGGTCACGGCCATCATCGGCGTCTTCCTGACCCGGCTGCGCCCCACCGACAAGAGCGGGATGCAGGCGATCAACCGGGCGTTCTTCACCTCGGCCGCAATCTCGGCGGTGCTCTGTGCGATCGCCGCCTTCGCCTACCTGCCGAGCTCGCTGTCCGGCCTCACCAACGTGCCGAAGTCGATCATCGCGGACGCAGGCAACCGTGATCCGCGACTGATCGCCATCGCGGCGGTCGTCATCGGGATCGTGCTGGCCTCGGTCATTCAGCTGCTCACGGGTTACTTCACCGAGAGCAGCCGTCGACCGGTGCAGGACATCGGCCGCACCTCCCTCACCGGCCCGGCGACGGTCATCCTGTCCGGCTTCACCGTCGGACTCGAGTCGGCCGTCTACACGGCACTGCTGATCGGCGGCGCCGTCTTCGGGGCCTACTTGCTGGGCGGCGGCTCCGTCGTACTCGGCCTGTTCTGCGTCGCGCTCGCCGGTACCGGCCTGCTCACGACCGTCGGCGTGATCGTGGCCATGGACACGTTCGGCCCGATCTCGGACAACGCGCAGGGCATCGCGGAGATGTCCGGTGACATCGACGCCACTGGCGCCCGGGTGCTCACCGACCTCGACGCCGTCGGCAACACGACGAAGGCGATCACCAAGGGCATCGCTATCTCGACGGCGGTGCTGGCGGCGACCGCGCTGTTCGGCTCGTTCACTGACGCCGTCAAGGAGGCGGTGCCGGCCGGCTTCAAGCCGGACAGCGGCATCCGCGACCTGGAGTACAGCGGCGTGCTCAACGTGTCCGACCCGAAGAACCTCGTCGGCCTGATCATCGGCGCCTCGGTGGTCTTCATGTTCTCCAGCCTGGCGATCAACGCCGTGACCCGGGCCGCCGGCGCGATCGTGTTCGAGGTGCGCCGCCAGTTCCGGGAGATCCCCGGGATCATGGAAGGGACCGCCAAGCCGGAGTACGGCAAGGTCGTCGACATCTGCACCCGTGACTCTCTCCGTGAGCTCGCCACCCCGGGCCTGCTGGCCGTTCTGGCGCCGATCGCGGTCGGCTTCGGCCTCGGTGTCGGGGCGCTCGGCTCCTATCTGGCGGGGGCGATCGCGACCGGCACCCTGATGGCGATCCTGCTGGCGAACTCCGGCGGCGCCTGGGACAACGCGAAGAAGATGGTCGAGGACGGCGCCTACGGCGGCAAGGGCTCGCCCGCGCACGAGGCGACGATCATCGGCGACACCGTCGGTGACCCGTTCAAGGACACCGCCGGGCCGGCCATCAACCCGCTGATCAAGGTGATGAACCTCGTCTCGCTGCTGATCGCCCCGGCGATCGTCTCGCTGTCGATCGGCAGCAACTCGAGTACCCCGCTGCGCATCCTGATCTCGCTGGCGGCCGCTGCCGTGATCGTCGGCGCCGTCGTGTTCTCCAAGCGCCGCAGCATCGCCGTGGCCCAAGACACCCCCGACCCCACCCCCGCCCCCTCTGACCCCCGGCATTCGACCACGTGAGGTAGTCGAGTGGGTGCGGCAACAGCCATATAGGACTGTTGTCGCCCTGTTTCAACTGTTGCGGCGAGAACTAGCCGGCGAGGGCTACCGCGGCAGCGGCTGGCAGCGCGGCCGGGTTGACAGATCGGGACGGGATAGCGTCACACTCCGCCCGTCACGCACACTCGAGTGACGGACCAGACGCAGGAAGTGAGCAAGAGTGCCCGGAACCAGCAAGGCTCCGGTAGCCGGGAGCGGCCGCCGGCTCGTCATCGTGGAGTCGCCCACCAAGGCGAGGAAGATCCAAGGCTTCCTCGGCTCGGCGTACGACGTCGAAGCGAGCGTCGGGCACATCCGCGACCTCCCGACCCCGAGCGAGCTCCCGGCCGCCGAGAAGAAGGGGCGGTTCGGCAAGTTCGCCGTCGACGTCGACAACGGCTTCGAACCCTTCTACGTCGTGGACGCCGACAAGAAGAAGAAGGTCGCCGAGCTGCGCAAGCTGCTCAAGGGCGCGGACGAGCTGTTGCTGGCCACGGACGAGGACCGCGAGGGCGAGGCGATCGCCTGGCACCTCCTGCAGGTGCTCGAGCCCAAGGTCCCGGTCCGCCGGATGGTCTTCCACGAGATCACCCGCGAGGCGATCCAGCGGGCAGTCGAGAACACCCGGGACATCGACCAGCACCTGGTCGACGCCCAGGAGACCCGGCGCATCCTGGACCGGCTCTACGGCTACGAGGTCTCCCCGGTGCTGTGGCGCAAGGTCCGCCAGGGTCTCTCAGCCGGCCGGGTCCAGTCCGTCGCCACCCGCCTCGTCGTCGAGCGCGAGCGCGAGCGGATGGCGTTCCGGTCGGCGTCCTACTGGGACATCGAGGGCGTCTTCTCCGCCGC
>JAVEDB010000060.1 GCA_030841185.1 Actinomycetota bacterium | reverse complement strand
TCATCGGCCGCGAGCTGCGAAGCCGTGGCGTCGTCGACCGGGCGACCCAGCGGCAACGGGTGCTCGAGCTGCTCGACCGGATCGGGCTGCACCGCGACCTCGCCGACGTGCGGGTGGCGGACATGCCCGTCGCCGAGCAGCAGCTGGTGAGCATCGCCAAGGCCCTCTCGCAGGACCCCCGAATCCTCATCCTGGACGAGCCGTCCGCCATCCTCACCGACCGGGAGATCGAGACGATGTTCTCCGCGGTCCGCGCTATGCGGGACAGCGGTGTCGCCGTCATCTACATCAGCCACCGGCTGGACGAGCTGTCCCAGATCACCGATCGGGTGACGGTCCTGCGCGACGGCAGCGTCGTCGCGAGCCGGCCCACCTCGGAGCTCTCGGTGCGCGCGGTGGCCGAGCTCATGGTCGGCCACGCCGTGGACGCCGGAGCGGTCGACCGCACCGTGGCGGACGCGAGCCCCGTGCTGCGGGTCGAAGGCCTGACCCGGCTGCCCAAGTTCACCGACGTCAGCTTCACGATCCGTCCCGGTGAGATCGTCGCGATGTACGGGCTGATCGGCTCGGGTGCCGCCGACGTGGCCCGGGCGCTGTTCGGCATCGACCCCGCCGACGCGGGTCAGGTCACGGTCGACGGCAAGGACGTCGTGCTCGCCTCGCCGGCCGACGCCGTGCGCAACGGCATCTCGATGCTGCCCGCCAACCGCAAGGTGCAGGGCGTCTTCGGACCCAAGAGCATCGCCTTCAACATCTCCAGCGGACACCTCAAGCTGCTGAGCAAGTGGGGCGTCTGGGTCGACCGGTCCCGGGAGCGCACCATCGCCGGCGACTTCATCAAGCGCATCTCGATCAAGGCGCCCGGGCCGTCCACCGCTGTCAACAACCTCTCCGGTGGCAACCAGCAGAAGGTCGTGCTCGCCCGGCAGCTCGTCGAGCGACCGCGCATCCTGCTGCTCGAGGAGCCGACCCAGGGTGTCGACGTCGGCGCCAAGGACGAGATCCACCGGATCATCCTCGAGCTCGCCGACGGCGGCGGGGCCGTGCTGGTCATCTCCTCGGATCTCCCCGAGGTGCAGCAGCTCGCCGACCGCATCCTCGTCGTGCGCGGCGGCTCCATCACCGCGGAGTTCACACGCGGCTCCCGGCAGGCCGACCTGCTCGCGGCCGCCGCCGGTGACGATGCCAGCTCCGACGTGAGGAGCGCCTGATGGCCATCATGACCGAGACGATCGCGGCGCGGCGGAAGCGCCCGGTCGCCCGCGCGATCGAGGGCCAGGAGCTCGCCCTGATCGTCGTCCTGGCCGCGTTGTGGGTGGTCCTGTCCATCACCACCACCACGTTCCTGACGTCGTCCAACCTGAGCAACCTGCTCTACTCCGTCGCACCGATCGCGATCATCGGCATCGGCATGACGGCCGTCATCGTCACCGGCGGCATCGACGTGTCCGTCGGCAGTGGTGTGGCCGTCGTCATGGTCGTCGTCGCGAAGGCCATCCGCGACAGCGGCCTGTCGTTCTTCCCGGCACTGGCTCTCGGTCTCGCGGTCGGCCTCGTCCTCGGGATCATCAACGGGGTGCTGGTGTCCTACGGCGGCATCCACCCGATCATCGTCACGTTCGGCACACTGAACCTGTTCCGGTTCCTTGCGCTGCGGCTCTTCGAGAACAAGCAGATCACCGGGGTGCCCGACACCTTCTCGGTGCTCGGCGGCGGCAAGGACGGCGAGACGCTCGGCATCCCGAACGCCTGGCTGCTCACGATGGTCCTGGCCGCGCTGATGTGGTGCTACATGCGGTTCTGGGCGACCGGCCGGCATTGGTACGCGCTGGGCAACGACGCTGCGGCCGCCCGGCTCGCGGGCATCCAGGTCAAGTGGCGCACGATCGCGGCCTACGCCCTGACGGGGGTGTTCGTCGGGCTGGCCGGCTGCGTGCTCATCGGCAGCGGCGGCCTGGTGCAGCAGAACGCCGGCTCCGGGCTCGAGCTGCGGGTCATCGCCGCCGTGGTCATCGGCGGCACCAGCATCCTCGGCGGCCGTGGCAGCGTCCTCGGGACGTTGCTCGGCGCCCTGCTCGTCGGCACCGTCACCAGCGCCATCACGCTGCTCGGCTGGCGCAGCGACCTGATCGAGCTGTTCATCGGTGTGTTCATCCTCATCGCGGTCGGGGTCGACCTGGTCCGCGAGCGGCGCAGGAGGGCGAGATGACCACAACCACCACCACCGCGCCGAGCAACCCAGCGCCGGGCGGCCCGGCGCCGCGACGGCAGAGCCCGATCCGACGGGCTGTCGACCTGGTCCTGACCGAGCGGGTGCCGCTGCTCGCCGTACTGCTCGTGGCCGTCGTCATCTACTTCTATGTCATGGGCCAGCAGGGCTACCTGGTCGCGCCTTACAACTCCGACTATCTGTTCTCCGCGCTCGACACCCTGGTCCCGTTGTGCCTGCTGGCCTTCGCCGAGCTGGTGGTCATCGTGTCCGGCCGCGGCGGCATCGACCTGTCCGTCGGATCGATCGTCAGCCTGTCCGGGATGGCCTTCGGCTTCATGGTCGGGCTGTGGGGGTGGCCGGTGCTGCCGGCGATCATCGTCACGGTCGCCGTCGGCGCCGCACTCGGTGCGATCAACGGCGTGCTCGTCGCCTACCTCGGCTTCCCGGCTCTCATCGCGACGCTCGCGACCTACTACGCGTTCGGGGCGGTCGCGTTGTTGAGCCACAACAACGCGCCGATCTCGACCAAGCCCATCCAGGACGTCCACTCGCTGACCAAGACGGTCAGCCTCCCCTTGGGCAACCAGGTTCCCGACCTCCCGTTGCAAGTCATGACGTTCCTGATCCCGGTGGCCGTGGTGGTCTGGCTGGTCGTCAACCGCACGGCGTACGGGCGGCGGCTCTACGGCATCGGGACCAACGACATCGCCGCGCGGTTCGCGAACATCCCGGTACGCCGATCGCGGTTCCTCGCTTACGTCACCTCCGGCGCACTGTCCGGGCTGGCGGCCGTTGTCACCGTCGCCCAGTTCGCGTCGGCCCGTCCCGATGCCGGCAGTGTCGGGAACGGCATGGCCCTGCCGGCGATCACGATCGCTGTGCTCGGAGGGGTGGCGATCATCGGCGGCGTCGGACGAGTCGCCGGCGTGATCCTCGCCGGCCTGCTGGTCGTGTGGCTCAACGCCGGCATCCTGCTCGCGTTCGAGGGCTCGGACGGCAGCCAGTTCCAGCTGTTCGCGCTGGGTGCCCTGCTCGTGCTCTCCGCCCTGCTCAACGCCTACAGCGTGCGACGCGGCCGAGGGGCCGGTTGATCCCCCATCTGTGACCCTCATTAGGAGAGGCAACGTCATGCCAACCAACACTGCTGTGAAGGCGCAGCTGCGCCAGCAGCGCATCGAGACCCCGTCCTGGGGCTACGGCAACTCCGGCACCCGGTTCAAGGTGTTCCCGCAGGAGGGAGTGCCGCGCACCCCGCAAGAGAAGATCGACGACGCGGCGGTCGTGCACCGCTTCACCGGTGTCGCGCCGAGCGTCGCGCTGCACATCCCGTGGGACAACGTCGACGACTTCTCCGCGCTGCGCAAGTACGCCGTGGAGCAGGGGGTCGAGCTGGGCACGGTCAACTCCAACGTCTTCCAGGACAACGACTACAAGCTCGGCAGCGTCACCAACCCCGACGCCGGCGTGCGCCGCAAGGCGACCGACCACCTGCTCGCCTGCATCGACGTCATGGACCAGACCGGGTCGCGGGACATCAAGC
>JAVEDB010000139.1 GCA_030841185.1 Actinomycetota bacterium | reverse complement strand
TTGGTGCGGCCGTCGAACATCGTCGGCAGCACCCCCAGGACACGCAGCTTCGGGTTGAGGATGCGCTGTACGTCGTGGACCGTGTCGAGGAG
This sequence comes from Actinomycetota bacterium, assembly GCA_030841185.1. Classification (GTDB taxonomy): domain Bacteria; phylum Actinomycetota; class Actinomycetes; order JACCUZ01; family JACCUZ01; genus JAVEDB01. The sequence continues at coordinate 11,482 of JAVEDB010000139.1, read as the reverse complement.
CTGGCCGACGCCGCGGTGGGAGAGCATCTCGCACTGCAGGGGGATGATCACCTCGTCGGCGGCGGTGAGCGCGTTCAGCGTCAGCACCCCGAGGGACGGCGAGCAGTCCAGCAGGATCACGTCGTAGCCGGCGGACACCTCTTCCAGCGCGGTCCGCAGCGCGTACTCCCGGCCGGGCCGGGACATCAGCTGGGCCTCGGTGCCGGCCAGCTCGATCGTCGCCGGCAGCAGGTCGACACCGTCCTGGGTGCGCTGGATGGCCATCCCGGCGCCCACCCGGCCCAGCAGGACGTCGTGCAGGCTGAGCTCGATCAGCTCGGGGTCGAGCCCGAGGGAGAAGGTCAGGCAGGACTGGGCGTCCAGGTCGACGAGGAGCACCTTGCGCCCCTGCTCCGCGAGCGCGGCGCCCAGCGAGGCCACGGTCGTCGTCTTGGCGACGCCGCCCTTCTGGTTCGCCACCGCGATCGTCCTGGCCACCCGCCCATTGTGCGCACATCCCGAGCGGTCCTGTGAATCCCGGGCGGTAGCGTGAGACGGGTGAGCACACCGCCCTTCCTGGAGCTGCCGGACGGCGTCCGCAGCGAGCGTCGGGTGACCCCGCGCGGTGATTTCGCGGTGCTCGCGGCAGCGCCGGAGGGCGCCCAGACCCGCGACCCGGTGCTGCTCGTCCCCGGGTTCACCGGCTCGAAAGAGGACTTCATCGCGATCATCGGCCCGATCGCGAGCGCCGGGCACCCGGTGACGGCTCTGGACCAGCGCGGGCAGTACGAGACCGCGGGCGGGGACGACCCCTCGGCGTACGACGTGAAGGCGCTCGCCGAGGACCTCATCTCGGTCGTGGCCACCCTCGGCGGACCGGTGCACCTCGTGGGCCACTCGTTCGGGGGGCTCGTGGTCCGCGCTGCGGCCCTCGCCGACCCCGGGCGGGTGCAGTCGGTGACGCTGCTCTGCTCGGGGCCGGCGGCGATGCCGCCCCCTGCCAGCGGCGACCTGCAACGGCTCGTGCAGGCCCTCCCCACGACGCCGATGGAGACGATCTGGGCGGTGAAGCGCCACCTCGACCTGGACGGCCGGCCGGGGCCCCCGGCGGTGATCGAGGACTTCATGCGTCACCGGTTCCTCGCCAACTCGCCGCTGAGCCTGCTGCGCATCGCGGAGCAGATGCTCACCGAGCCGGACCGGAGCGCGGAGCTCGCCGCGCTCGGCCGGCCCACTCTCGTCGCCTTCGGGACCGCGGACGAGGCCTGGCCGCCGGCGGTCCAGCGGGACATGGCGACCCGCCTCGCGGCCGAGGTGGCCGAGATCGAGGGAGCGGCCCACTCGCCGGCCGCCGAGCGTCCCGAGGAGACCACCGCGGTGCTGACCCGGTTCTGGGCCAGCACCTAGACGTGCGGCTAGTTGGCGCCCACGACCGTGAAGTTCTGGTCGACGAAGACGTGATGCGGCCAGTTCACGCCGATGTTGTGGACTTCGTACTCACCGTTGCTCAGCTGCACGACTCGATCGACGACGCCGCCCGGGTAGGCGGCTAGCGCAGCTTCCGTCGCCTTGTTCGCTGCGGTTCCACTGACGATCGTCCCGGATCCCTGACTGTAGTTCGCCGGGATCTGACCGACCTGTTTCGCGGTGCTGGGTGCACCACGCTGGAACGGAACCACCGCCGCGGACGTCGCGGATGCGCCGCCGCTCGGTTGCACGACGACCTGGGTGGCCGTGATGGTGGTGCCGTTCGTCGTGCCCAGCACGAGGACGGTCTCGCCGGTTGTCACGGCGCTCGCCGAGGCCGAGGTCGCCCCCTTCGCGTACGTCGTGGAGGACGCCTCCGTGACCGTCACCTTCTGGCCTGCCGACGTCGTCACCGTGAAGCCCGATGTGGACACGCCGCTGACCGTGCCGGTTGATCCGCCCGCGGCGGGTCCGGACCGGGCGTTGGACCCGCCGCCTGCGGGCGCACCCCGCCCCGTCGTGGCCGCGGGGGTGACGGCCTTTGCCGAGGGGGACGTGCCGGTGGTCGACGAGGACGCTGCGGCATAGCCGGTAACGCCGATCGCCGCGCACAGCAGGGCAGCGACCGCGATCCAGCCACGTTTGCGGATCGTGCCCCGTTGCCGTACCCCGAAGCGGCGTTCGTGCGCCGCTGTCACGGTGGTCTCGTAGGGGTTGCTTGTCGAGTCGTTCTCGTTCATGACGTTTCCTCCTGATGGGGTGGTCACGCCAGCGTGCAAGCCGTAGATGTGGGGTCGCTGGGAGTTCCCTGTGAGAACCCTGGAGGCTGCGGAGTCCGTAGGCACGACCGAGGACTTAGGCCTCGGTCACCGCCACCCAGGACTGCGCCGGCGGGTACGTCGCCGCCCCCTCGGGGCAGTGCCGCGAGAAATCGCACCAGCGGCACTGCGGCGACACTGTCGGCGGGAACACGGCGTCCACCTCGTCGGCGGCGAGCCCGGAGCGGAACGCCGTGTCCGCGGCGCCGGCCTCGCGGGCGATGGCCTCGGCCCTGCCGAGGTGGCGGGCCAGGCTCTGCGGAGTGTGGTCGTGGGCGATGATCTCACCGGTCGGCAGGTGATGGAGCTCGACCCGGACGCAGGGCTTTCGCAGCACCCGAGCCGCGGCCGCCGCATAGACCGCAAGCGCCAGCGAGCTGCGCGCATCAGCGGTGGTGAGGACATGCCGGCCGGTCTTGTAGTCGACGACGACCAGCTGCTGACTGCCGTCGACCTCGCGCAGGTCGAGGCGGTCGATCCGCCCGGAGAGTGCGAGGACCTCGGTCCGCATCGCGACCGTTCGCTCGATGCCCACCGGCTCCTCGGTGGTGTCGACGCCGGCGGCGTAGCGCTGGACCATCGCGCGCGCCCGGGCCCGTGCCTCGGCGGCCTGCTCCTCGTCGCGGAACCCGTCCGAGAGCCACGCCTGGTCCAGCAGCTCCCCGGCGCGGGCGGGAGTGCGCTCGGCCGGAGGCAACCGGTACCAGCCGGCCAGCGCCGTGTGCACGCTGGCGCCCATGGAGTTGTGCGCCCACGGCGGCCCCTTCTGCGGGGCCGGCCGTTCCAGGTAGGTGAAGCGGTAGCGCCGGGGGCAGTCGAGCCAGGTCATGAGCCGGGTCGGCGTGCACACGAAGAGGCGCTTCGGCATCCCCTCCAGACCGAGCTGTTCGGCGGTCATCGCGGCCTCACGCGCCCTTGACGAACGCCGTCACGGCGTCGGCCACCAGCTGTACGGCGATGGCCGAGAGCAGCAGACCGGCGATGCGCGTGACGAGGGTCACCCCGCTGTCCTTGATGACCCGGATGATCACCACTGAGAAGCGCATGAACAGCCAGAGCACGAGGTGCACGGCGACGATGCCGGCCGCCAGGGCGAGCGCGTCAGTCACCTCGTGCACCCGGCGGACGAAGACGATGGTCGCGACGATGGCACCCGGGCCCGCGAGAAGGGGCGTGCCGAGCGGGACCAACGCGACGTTCACGTTGCTGGTCTCCACCGGGTCGTCCGCCTTGCCGGTCAGCAGCTCCAGAGCCACCAGCAGCAGCAGCAGGCCACCGGCGGCCTGCATGGCCGGGAGGGTGATGCCCAGGTAGTTGAGGATCGACTGGCCGAACAGCGCGAACACCGTGATCACGAAGAACGACACGAGCACCGCCTGCCAGGCGAGCCGCTTGCGCATCCGGTGCGTGCGGCCGCTGGTCAGGCTGAGGAACAGCGGGATGGTGCCAGGCGGGTCCATGATCACGAACAGGGTGACGAAGACCTCGATGAAGAACTTGACCTCGGAGTGACTGCTCACGCCGCGACCACGCCGACTCCGGTGGCCTGTGCCAGGAGCGCGTCGTACACATCCCGCGTGGTGGTGTTCTCGCCGAGCCGGTTGGGCTTGCCCGCGCCGTGGAAGTCGCTCGCTCCGGTGACGAGCAGGCCGAGCTCGCGCGCCAGCCCACGCAGGTGCTCCCGGGTCTCGGGGGGGTTGTCCCGGTGGTCGACCTCCAGGCCGGCCAGCCCGGCCTCGGCCAGCGCGGCGATCACGTCGTCGCCCACCGTGCGCCCGCGGGTGGCGGCCCCGGGGTGGGCGAACACCGGCACACCGCCCGCCGCGCGCACCAGCCGAACCGCGAGCACCGGGTCGACGGCGTAGTGCCGCACGTAGAACGGACTGTTGTCGTGCAGCAGCCCGGCGAACGCGGCGCTCCGGTCGGGGACCACGCCCAGCCGGACGAGGGCGTCGGCGATGTGCGGTCGGCCCACCGTCGCGTCGGGCTCGGTCTGGTCGAGAACGTCCTGCCAGCTGATGGGGTGCCCCGCCGCGGCGAGCAGGCGGACGATCTCCTGCGCGCGCGGCACCCGGTCGTCGAACGCCAGGTCCAGCTCGGCTCGCAGCGGCTCGTCGTCCGGGTCGAACAGGTAGGCCAGCAGATGCAGGCTGATGCCCCCGAGCGCGCAGGAGATCTCTGCGCCAGGAACCAGGGTGAGCCCGTCGGGGAGCGCGGTCATGGCCTGCGCCCAGCCGCTGGTCGTGTCGTGGTCGGTCAGCGCGACGATGTCGAGACCGGCCTGGCGGGCTGCCCGCATCAGCGCGGCCGGCGAGTCGGTGCCGTCCGACGCGAAGCTGTGGGTGTGCAGGTCGATCGACACCCCCTCAGCGTAGGCGGGGCGGTGCCCGCCGCGGCTCAGCCGCCCAGGCGTGGGGACAAGGCGCCGAAGGGCAGGTCGACCTCGCTGCTGACCTCCCGCAGGTCGGTCAGCACGAACTCGTCGATGAGCAGGAACCCGGCACTCTCCGGCCAGAGCACCGCCCACAGCCAGCAGCCCAGCGCCTCACCGACGTAGACGGCACGGTCCGGCGCTCCCTCGAGCGCCCACATGGCGGTGGGATGGCCGGCGGCGTGGATCTTGGCGTGCGGCGGCTGGGTGTCCGGTACGGCGCCGGGGTCCGGCCCCTCCAGCCCGGCGAACCGCGCCCCGAGACCCACTCCCGGCTCTTCTGCGACGAGCACCAGCTCCCCCACACCGCCGAGGGGAGCCGGCCCGGAGCAGGCGACAACGGTGGCCCGGGCGCCGCTGCGCTCGTCGCCCGCGCTGGCGAGACCGGTGATCAGCCAGCCCTTCGGCAGCGGCCACGGCGACCACACCGGCACCGCGGACGCCGCGGCCACCCGGTGCAGCAGCTCGGCGGTCGGCTGCGCTGCCGGTTGCAGCGGGGCGACCTCGCCGTGCTGGTCACACAGCCAGGAGCTCGACCAGAGCCCAGGCGCGTGCAAGGCCGCGCCGCACCGGGGGCAGCTTGGCTCGGCCTTCATGGGCTTGACGGTCCCGCCCGCGCCGCTGCGCGTCAAGACCCGGTCGGTGCGCCTCGGCACCTGCCCCGCGCTGCGCCGGAGCTGGCTACTCGATGACCCGCCGGGTAGGCCCGAGGTCGTCCTCGACCACCCGGTCGGTGGGCCCGAGGTCGTCCTCGACGACCCGACGGGTGGGCCGGTAGTCGTCCTCGACGACCTCCTCCACCACCCGTCGCCGGACCGGGCGGTGCACCACGATGCGGCGGCGCACCCGCGTCGGGCCACCCCCGTAGAACGTCCCCGCCATGACGAGCACGAGCACGACGGCGAGAATGATCAGGACAGCAATCACCGCTGGACCTCGATCCCTAGGCTGTTCCGTGATGTTCCCGGACCCCGCGACAGCGAAACGACGTATCCCCTGTGTGGGTGCACTGGTCCACGACGACCAGGGGCGCCTTCTCGTCGTACGCCGAGCGCGGGAACCCGCTGCCGGCCGCTGGTCGGTGCCCGGCGGCCGGGTTGAGGGCGACGAGAGCGACTACCAGGCCGTCGTCCGGGAGGTGCTGGAGGAGACCAGCCTGCATGTCGTGGTCGGGCTGCGGGTCGGCACCGTCCAGCGTCCCGGCCCGGCGGGAACGATCTACGACATCCGCGACTACGCCTGCTCCCTTTCCGTGGCCACGACGCCCGTCGCCGGTGATGACGCGGCCGAGGTCAGGTGGGTCACCCGGCAGGAGCTGCGCTCCCTCGACCTCAGCGACGGGCTGTGGGAGTCCCTGAGCGAGTGGGGCATGCTGCCCGGGTGACTCAGCGAACTGCCCCCGGACCGTCAAGACTTGGCGATTTCGCCCCGATGAAGACGTGTGACCTCCTACGGTGCAGACATGTCCAGTGAGACCAAGCGCATCAAGTTCGCGCTGACCTGGTCACAGCGTCGCGCCTTCGTGGTCTCGGTGCTGTGGTTCCAGGCGCTCGTGTGGGCCGACGTGTTCTTCAACCACGGCCGGTTCGGCGGAAGCGGGAAGACCGCACTGGTCGGGCTGCTGCTCATCGGGCTGGCGGCCGCCACCTGGTGGGTCGGGACGTCGGTGACGCGCCGCGGCCTGGTGGTCCACGCCGTGCCCACCATGCTCATCCCGTGGGACGAGGTGCACGAGATCGAGGTCGAGTCCTCGATGGGCATCAAGACCGTCGTCGTGCACCACGGCGAGCGACGGAAGACCCGCCTCACCGCGCCGACGACCGGTCCGCTGGGCCGCGACGAGGACTTCCAGGACAAGGTCCGGGTCATGCGCAGCTTCTGGGCGGCGCACCGCAGCGACACCCAGGCCGCCTGACCGCTACGGGTCGACCGGCTCCGGCCGACCGGGCTGCTCGCCGCCGCGGGCCTCGCCGTACGAGCGCTTGGGCACCAGCACCTTGCGCCGGAACACGCAGACGACAACCCCGTCCTGGTTGTAGCCCCGGGTCTCGACCTGCACGACGCCTCGGTCGGCCTTCGATTTGGACTCGGTCATCTCCAGCACCGTCGTCTCGCCGTAGATCGTGTCGCCGTGGAACGTCGGCTTGATGTGCCGCAGCGACTCCACCTCGAGGTTGGCGATGGCCTTGCCCGACACGTCCGGGACGGACATGCCGAGCAGCAGGGAGTAGATGTAGTTGCCGACCACGACGTTACGGCCGAAATCTGTTGTCTGCTCGGCGTAGTGGGCGTCGAGGTGCAACGGGTGGTGGTTCATGGTGAGCAGGCAGAAGAGGTGGTCGTCGTACTCCGTGACGGTCTTGCCGGGCCAGTGCTTGTAGGTCGCACCGACCTCGAACTCCTCGTAGTAGCGGCCGAACTGCATCCGATGTCCTCTCGCCGACCCCGCCCCGTCTGGCGCCGATAGTGCCGCATCACCGCCAGTGCGTGGGCAACCCGTGGGGGGCCGCGGTCCCCAGGACGCGCTCCTCGCCCCCGGGCCAGGACCGGAGCACGACGTAGAACGCGTGCCCGTCGAGGTCGGCCCGCGTCTCGGGCTCCATCCGCAGGTGGGCGAACCCCGCCTCGGCGGTGGCCTCGCGGCCGAGCTCCTCCAGCCGGGCGCGGACGGCGCGCTTCTCCTCATCGGGGAGGTACTGCCACATCACCGAGTGCCAGAGCACCGTGGTCGTGCCGGGGGCGAGACGCAGCTCACGCAGGAAGTCGGCAGCGGTCTGCTTGTGTACGGCCGCAGGCACCCGCGCGGCCAGCTCCAGCGCGCCCCGCAGGCGCTCCAGCCGCGGGAGCTGGTCGGCCCACACGTACGACGTGAGCAGCAACCGCCCGTCGGTGGTCGTCGGGTCGACGGGCCAGACGTCGCAGCCGGCCCGGTCGACGATCTGGAGGGCGCCGGCCGACGGTGGGATCGCGCCGGACCAGCCGTCCGCGAGCACCACGGGCGCGTCGGGCGGCCCGACCGAACCGGCCGGGAACGTCACCCGGAGGTGGTCGGGCCGCAGGTTGAGCCCGGCGCTGGCCCCCATCTCGTACAGCCGGATCGGCGGTGGGCGCCCGGCGACGACGTGCAGCAGCCCGCCGAGCAGCGCCGCGGCGCGCCCCACCTCGTTCGTCTGCGGGGGTTGTCCCAGGCCGGCGGCGAGTTGGTCGCGGTGGCTCGACAGGACGTTGCGGAACGCCGGCCAGGCGCGCTCCGGGTCAGCTGTCCCGCCGACGGAGGGGTAGAACGTCGCGAGCTCGGGGGCGGCGCGTTCGAGCACCAGTCGGTGCACGCCGCCCATCAGCCGCAGCGCGAGGGCGGAGGGTCCGTCGTCCCGCTCGTGCCCGGCGAGGACGTCCGCCGCCGGACCACTGGCGAGCAGGTCGTCGGCCACCCGCGTCAGCAGTCCTGCGTAGAGCGGCGATCCCATCTCCGCGCAGGCTGCCGCCTGCCGGCGGACGTGCTGGGCGCCCTGCCGCCACTCGACGTCGGTTGCCACCGTGTCCCCCCGGGGTGGTGACTAGCCCTTCAGGCTGAGACGGGCCAACAGGTCGCGAGCCTTCTCGGCGTGCTGAGACTGGCACAGCACGGCGTAGCTGCCGGCCACGATCTGGCTGTTGGAGGTGAAGTCGCGGCGCCCCCCGGTGGCGGCATACCCGAGGAACCCGAACGCCGCGCCGAACAACGCGCCGTAGGCGATGCCCGAGAGCAGCAGCACGATGAAGCTCGTCCCGCTGTTGGAGAAGAGGCCGAGCAAGACACCCACGAACGAACCGAACCAGGCGCCGGATGCGGCGCCGCCGAGGACGGCACGTCCCCGGGTCAGCCGGCCGGTGACCCGCTCCACCATCTGCAGGTCGCTGCCGACGATGGTCACGTTCTCGACGGGGAACTCGTTGTCCGACAGGTAGTCGACGGCGCGCTGCGCCTCGGCGTACGTCGCGTAAGAACCCACCGGCAGCCCGGTCGGCTGGGTGGGCAGGGCCTGCGGTCGAGCCATGACGATCCTTCTCTCAGTTCCAGCCGGTTCGGGGCGGGCGGCAAAATCAACCGTACGTCAAGACCGCTGGGGTCTGTCGCGGACTGCGGCGAACACCATAGCCGTCATGAGGTCGACCGCCTCGTCGTCCCGGAGGCCGCCATCGGCACACAAGGATTGCCAGGTCAAGATGTGCAGCGCGTGAGCCAATGCCGCAGTCAGCCGGCGACGCGAACGTCCCCGCGCGCGGAAAGCAGCGGCTAGCACGTCGATACGCAGCGCCGCCTCCTGAGCAAGAAACGGGGCAACGAATGCGGGCATGACGTCCACGTCGCGATGGATCTTGGTCATCATCGGCGCCGCTGTCCGAGCCCACGCGTACGTCTCCTGTAGGGCGGTGCGCACTCGCAGCTCTGGATCGGGGATCACCGCCCAGGCTTCGGTCTCCGGCCGAGGGTGGAGCCCGCTCCAGTGTTCGCTGCAAGCCGCGACGAGCGTCGCCTCGTCCGGGAAGTGGCGATAGACGGTGAGTCGGGTGACCCCCGCCTCCTCGGCGATCGACGACACGGTGGTGGCCGCCGGGCCCACCCGCTCGTGGAGCGCCATGGTCGCCTCGGTGATCCGCCGGCGAGTTTCCTCGATGCTCTGCTGCCGGGCCTGCATCTTGTATGGACGCATTTTGGGTGAACGGTCGCGTTCAACCAACTTGACGCCTCCTGTCGTTGAGGAGTACACCTGATTTCACAGTACAGCCATGTTCACCCACACCATTGCAAAGAAAGTTGCCTCATGTCGATGACCTTGGACCAGGCCACTGCGCTTGGACGGGCGCTCCCGCTCACGGTGATTCCCGCACCGGGGATGCCGGACCGATCGATCGGTTCCATCGGAGTCGCGTTCCGGCTGGGCGGCGACGAGACCGGAGGGCAGGTCGCGATCGTCGAGCACCCGTTCCCGCCGGGTGCGCTGGTGCCTCCTCACGTGCACACGCGCGAGGACGAGTTCTCCATCGTCACTGCCGGGGCAATCGGATTCAGGTCGGGAACTGACGAGGTGGTCCTCGAGGCAGGGGGCTACATCAGCAAGCCCCGCGGCGAGCTCCACTCGATGTGGAACGCGGGCCCCGAGGAGGCCCGCATGATCGAGGTCATCACACCGGCCGGCTTCGAGCGCTTCTTCCTCGAGTTGGCAGAGATCTTTGAGAGCGGACCGCCCGACCCCTCGATGCTCGAGTCACTCGCATCGGCGTACGGCGTCTTCTTTGACCCGACCTGGGTGCCCGAGCTGATGGAGAGGTACGGGTTGAACTCGCCGTTCGGATAAGTCCGTCAGCCGCGCAGCTTGTACTCCTCGAGCAGCCGCCGGCCGATGATCATCTTCTGGATGTCCGAGGTGCCCTCGCCGATGAGCAGCATCGGTGCCTCCCGGTAGAGCCGCTCGATCTCGTACTCCTTGGAGTACCCGTAGCCCCCGTGGATCCGGAACGCGTCCTCCACGACCTCCTTGCAGTACTCGCTCGCGAGGTACTTGGCCATGCCGGCCTCGACGTCGTTGCGCTCGCCCGCGTCCTTCTTGCGGGCCGCCATCACCATCATCGCGTGGGCGGCCTCGACCTTGGTGGCCATGTCGGCCAGCCGGAACATGACGGCCTGGTGCTGGGCGATCTGCTTGCCGAAGCTCTCGCGCTGCTGGGCGTAGCGGATCGCGAGCTCGAAGGCCCGCAGGGCGACCCCGCAGCCGCGGGCGGCGACGTTGACGCGGCCGACCTCGACACCGTCCATCATCTGGTAGAAGCCCTTGCCGGGCTCGCCGCCCAGCACCCGCGAGGCCGGCACCCGGTGCTTGTCGAAGATGGCCTCGGTGGAGTCGACGCCCTTGTAGCCCATCTTCTCGATCTTCCCGGGGATGGTCAGGCCCGGCATCGTCTCGCCGAAGCCGGGCTCTTTCTCCACCAGGAAGGTGGTCATGTTCCGGTACGCCGAGCTGCCGCCCTCATCGGTCTTGACCAGGACGGCGAGCAGGTTCGACGTACCACCGTTCGTGATCCACATCTTCTGGCCGGTGATCAGGTAGTCGTCGCCGTCGCGCACGGCCTTGGTCGTGATCGCGCTGACATCGGAACCGAGAGCGGGCTCGGACATCGAGAAGGAGCCGCGGACCTCGCCGGTTGCCATCCGGGGCAAGAGCGTCTCGCGCTGTTCGGCGGTGCCGTGCTGCTTGAGCAGGTAGGCCACGATGAAGTGCGTGTTGATGATGCCCGAGACACTCATCCAGCCACGCGCGATCTCCTCGACCACCAGCGCGTAGGTCAGCAGGGACTCGCCGAGACCGCCGTACTCCTCGGGAATGGTGAGCCCGAAGATGCCGAGCTCCTTCATCCCGTCGACGATCTCCTGCGGGTACTCGTCGGCGTGCTCGAGCTCTGTCGCGACCGGCAGGATCTTCGAGTCCACGAACTGGCGGACGGTCTTGAGAATCTCGATCTGGATGTCGCTGAGTCCCTCGGTCTCGCAGAGGCGGCCCATGGTGGTTCCTTCCGGTCGAGGTGCCGAACAAACCCCGGGTCGGAGCCGGGAGCCTCAGGCTAACGGCCGTTCACCATGCCCGGACGGGCGTCCGGCATGGCCTTCGTCACTCCGTACGACGGGAGAGCCCGCGCCTGATCCGACGTCCGACACGCTGGGTCCACGTCGGCGGGGGTGGCTCCGCGAGCCGCCTGCCGAGCAGCTTGACCTCCTTGCGGAGCGCGCGGACGTCGTCCAGCATCGTGG
>JAVEDB010000017.1 GCA_030841185.1 Actinomycetota bacterium | reverse complement strand
CATGCGGGTCGACGTCGTCACGATCTTCCCGGCGTACCTCGAGCCGCTGCGCCTGTCCCTCATCGGCCGGGCAGCGGCCGACGGCCTGCTGGACCTGCACGTCCACGACCTGCGCACCTGGACGACCGACCGGCACCGCACGGTCGATGACACGCCGTACGGCGGAGGGCCGGGCATGCTGATGCGGCCGGAGCCCTGGGGTGAGGCGCTCGACGAGCTCGTGCCCCCCGCGACTCCGGGCTCACCGCCCACCAGGCTGGTGGTTCCCAGCCCGGCCGGCACGCCGTTCACGCAGCAGCTAGCCGCGGAGCTCGCCCAGGAACCGCGCGTGGTCATCGCCTGCGGACGCTACGAGGGCATGGATCAGCGGGTGCTCGACGAGGCGGCGGGCCGGATGACGGTCACCGAGGTGTCCCTCGGGGACTACGTCCTCAACGGCGGGGAGGTCGCGGCACTCGCGATCATCGAGTCGGTCGCGCGGCTGCTGCCGGGTGTGATCGGCAACGCCGAGTCGCTGGTGTCCGAGTCGCACGCCGACGGCCTGCTGGAGGGGCCTGGCTACACCAAGCCCCCGGTCTGGAGAGGCCACGACGTCCCCGAGGTGCTGCTGTCCGGCAACCACGGGCAGATCGCCCGGTGGCGGCGCGACGAGGCCTTGCGGCGTACGGCGGGCCGCCGCCCCGACCTCGTCGCCGGGCTGGACGTCGCTGGGCTGAGCGAGCACGACCTCGAGGTGCTCGCGGATCTCGGCTGGGCACCGGGCGCGAACGGGCGATTGGGCCCGACGTCGCGCCCTGTGGCAGACTGAGCGGCTGTTGCCCGGCCGACCCGGCGCCCCTGCCACAGGGGGAGCGCACAGCACCGGCCGAGCCGCCAGACACCACCACATCCCCGTGGGTGACCTGTGGCACCGCGAGAGAAGAGAATCACGATGCAGACGCTGGACGCCCTAGACGCCGCCTCCATCCGCTCGGACATCCCGGACTTCCGGGCCGGCGACACGCTCAAGGTCCACGTCAAGGTCATCGAGGGCACTCGCTCGCGGATCCAGGTGTTCCAGGGAGTCGTCATCCGCCGCCAGGGCGCCGGCTCGCGCGAGACCTTCACGGTCCGCAAGATCAGCTTCGGAGTCGGCGTGGAGCGCACGTTTCCCGTGCACACGCCGGTCATCGACCGGATCGAGGTCGTGACCCGCGGCGACGTACGCCGGGCCAAGCTCTATTACCTGCGCGAGCTGCGCGGCAAGGCCGCGAAGATCAAGGAGCGCCGGGACACGCCTGCTGGGCGTTGACCAGCCCGGAGCGTCCCGCGGCCCCGCCGCGGGCGACTGCTAGCCCAGCGCGCAAGCGCTGGTCGTGGCTCGAGCTACCTGTGCTCGTCGCGCTCACCCTGCTCGTCGCCGCGCTGATCCGGACCTTCCTCGTCCAGCCGTTCTTCATCCCCTCCGGCTCGATGGAGAACACGCTGCGCGTCGGCGACCGGGTGCTCGTCGACAAGGTGTCCTACCGGCTGGGCGACATCCACCGCGGTGACGTCGTGGTCTTCAACGGCCTCGACTCGTTCAGCCCGGAGGTCACGGTCTACACCGGTGGCAATCCGCTGGCACGCGGTCTGCGCCGGATCGGCGGGGCCGTAGGCATGGCGCCCCCGGGCGAGAAGGACTTCATCAAGCGGGTCATCGGCGTGCCTGGGGACCACGTCGTCTGCTGCGACGCCAACCACCTGGTCACCGTCAACGGCACCGCTCTGAGCGAGTCGTCGTACCTGTACCCCCACGACATCGCGTCGGAGACCCGCTTCGACGTGACCGTGCCGTCCGGCCGGCTGTGGGTGATGGGTGACCACCGCTCCCAGTCGGCTGACTCGCGCGCGCACACCGGGGACCCCGGTGGGGGGACCGTCCCCGAGAGCAAGGTCATCGGCCGCGCCTTCACGGTCGTCTGGCCGCTCGGCCACGCGACCGGGCTGGGCACGCCGACCACGTACGGCCGGGTCGGCTCCCCGGTGGCGGGGCCGGCCGCCGGGTCGCCGTACGCTCTTGTCCTCGCCGCCGTACCGCCGCTCGTGATGGTGCGGCGACGACGGCGCTCGGGGACGGAGAGTTGACGTCATGACCACGGAGGACGGTGCGCCCACGCGCGCCGACGACGAGGGGGACGACCCGGCGCTGCCCGCCGGTGACGCGACGTCGGCAGCCCCCGCAGCAGCAGCACCCGCGCCCGCACCATCGGCCCTGCGGCCAGGGAAGACTCCCAAGCCGGCGCACCGGCGGTCCCTGCTGCGCGAGCTGCCCGGCATCGTCATCACGGCCGTCGTCATCTCGGTCCTGATCAAGACGTTCCTCGTGCAGGCGTTCTACATCCCGTCCGGATCCATGGAGAACACCCTGCTCGTCAACGACCGGGTCCTGGTGAGCAAGCTCGCCGACAAACCCGACGAGATCCACCGCGGCGACATCGTCGTGTTCAAGGATCCCGGTGGCTGGCTCGTCGGGCAGCCCGAGGCGGTGCAAGCGGGCGGCATCCGCGGCAAGATCCACGACGGCCTCGTCTACGTCGGCCTCGCCCCGGAGGTGGGCGAGGAGGACCTGATCAAGCGCGTCGTCGGCGTCGGCGGCGACCACGTGGTGGGCCGTGCCAACACGGTCTCGGTCAACGGGGTGGAGCTCCGCGAGCCCTACGTCTTCCCGGGTGACAAGGCGACCGAACAGGACTTCGACATCCGGGTCCCCGAGGGTGACCTCTGGGTGATGGGTGACCACCGCTCCATCTCGGAGGACTCGCGCGCCCACCAGACCCAGGCGGGCCACGGCTTCGTCCCGGTGAAAGACGTGATCGGGCGAGCGTTCGTCGTCGTCTGGCCGCTGAACCGCGACCGGCTGCTGCGGTCGCCAGCCACCTTCGACCACGTCCCGGCCGCCAGGTCCGGGGGCTGACCCGTCGTAGGCTCCAGCCATGACCGAGCCGGCCGCGTTGCCCCTTGACCGGACGACGGCCCGGGTCCTCCTGCTCGACGCCGACGACCGGCTGCTGCTCTTCCACGGCGTCGACCCGCACGTCCCCGACGTGACCTTCTGGTTCACCCCCGGTGGAGGGGTCGAGCCCGGGGAGGGCCTCGAGGAGGCGGCCCGCCGGGAGCTGGCGGAGGAGACCGGCTGCACCGAGGTGCAGCTCGAGGGGCCCGCCTGGACCAGGACCGCCGAGTTCAGCTTCGAGGGCGAGGCGATCCGGTCCTTCGAGACGTTCTACGTGGCTCGGGTGCCCGCTTGGGACGTGGACACGCGCGGGTTCACCGACCTGGAACGTCGGGCCGTGCACGCGCACCGCTGGTGGCGGCTGGACGAGCTGGAGGGCACCGCCGACCTCGTCTACCCGACCGAGCTGCCCCGGCTGCTCGGCCTGCTGCTGCGCGAGGGCGTGCCGGAGCGGCCCATCGAGGTGGGTACGTGAGCCCGGCCCGCATCGTCGTACGCCGGGACGGGGGCCTCTACGCCTACGAACGCGCCCTGGCCCGGGCCGGCTTCGGGCCTGTCGCCGGTGCCGACGAGGCCGGCCGGGGCGCCTGCGCGGGGCCCCTCGTCGTCGCCGCGGTGATCCTGCCGCCCGGCCGGCGCGGTCAGGTCCCGGGGCTGGCCGACTCCAAGCTGCTCAGCCCCGCGGTCCGGGAAGAGGTGTACGCCGAGGTGGTCGCCCGCGCGGTGACCTGGTCGGCCGTCGTGATCCCGCCGGGCGAGGTGGACCGGATCGGCCTGCACGTGAGCAACGTCGCCGGCATGCGCCGGGCCCTCTGCCGCCTCGACCGAGCGCCGGACTACGTGCTCACCGACGGCTTCCCCGTCAGCGGGCTGCCTGCCCCGGCCCTGGCCGTGTGGAAGGGCGACCGGGTGAGCGCGTCGATCGCGGCAGCGTCGGTCGTCGCCAAGGTCACCCGGGACCGGCTGATGGTCGACCTGCACGAGCGCTACCCGGCGTACGACTTCGCGGGTCACAAGGGATACGTGACCCCGACGCACAACGCGGCCCTGGACGCCTACGGCCCCTGCCCGGAGCACCGGTTCTCCTACGTCAACGTGGCCCGCCGGTGCCCGGGTGATGCACGGGTCCCCTCGCGGACGCTCGTCCGCGTCGAGGCGGGAGACAATGACGAGGACCAGATGACGATCTCGGAGGAGGCGGTGTTCGCGTGAGTGCCGAGGACCTCGAGAAGTACGAGACCGAGATGGAGCTGCAGCTCTACCGCGAGTACCGCGACGTGGTGGGCCTGTTCACCTACGTCGTCGAGACCGAACGGCGTTTCTACCTGACCAACACCGTGGACCTGCAGGCGAGGTCGACCGACGGTGGCGAGGTCTATTTCGAGGTGACGATGGCCGACGCCTGGGTCTGGGACATGTACCGTCCCGCGAGGTTCGTCAAGAACGTGCGGGTGGTGACCTTCAAGGACGTCAACGTCGAGGAGCTCGCCAAGGCCGACATCGAGCTGCCGAAGGACTCGGGGTTCTAGGGAAAGGGCGTTATGGACGACCAGCAGATCCAGCAGGAGTCGCGGTTCTGGGTGCAGCAGAAGATCACCCTGATGATCAACCGCTACACGGTGTCGATCGCACGTCCGGATGGGTCGGTGGGCGAGCAAGTCTGCTTCGTCGAGCAGAAGCGGATGACGCTGAAGGAGCAGGTGACGTTCCTGCGCGACGGCGTACCGGCCTTCCGCTTCAAGGCTCGCAAGGTGATGGACCTCGGAGCGACCTACGACGTGATGACCGCTGACGGCCAGGAGATCGGGCTCTTCCGCAAGAACTTCGGCAAGTCGCTGCTGCGCTCCACGTGGCACCTGCAGCAGCCCGGCCTGCCCGAGGTCACCGGCCAGGAGCGCAACATGGCGGTGGCCCTGCTGCGACGGGTGCAGGACACCATCCCGCTGCCGTTCCACTTCGACTTCGCCTCGCCCGACGGGCATCCGATCATGTCCTTGACGCGGGCCTTCTCCCTGCGCGACAAGTACCTGCTCGAGGTGCACGACCCCGCGCTGGACCGGCGGCTGGCGATCGCGATGGCGGTCGCGCTGGACGCGTTGCAGTCCCGGTGACGGTGCCGCCCCTGCGCTGACCGTCGTCGGGCCGTCCACAGGGCAGGCAGTGGGCCGCGCCGTCCACAGGTCCCGCCGCACCCCTCCGGCGTACCCCCGTTTCCCGCGAGGCTCGGATGCGGGAGGTGGTGCACATGCGCGCACAGGACGGCCTGGGGCGGTACGGCGAGAACGTGGCGGCCTCGCACCTGGTGGCGGCCGGCCTGACGATCCTGGAGCGCAACTGGCGCTGCGACATCGGCGAGATCGACATCGTCGCCCGCGACGGTGACGTGCTCGTGGTGTGCGAGGTGAAGACCCGCTCCGGAGTCGGCTTCGGCGCCCCGCTCGAGGCGGTGTCTGCGCGCAAGGCGGCCCGGCTGCGCCGTCTGGCGGCCCGGTGGCTGGATGAGCGCGCGGTCCACCCCGGGCAGATCCGGGTCGACCTGGTCGGCGTGCTGCAGACCGGGCGGGGAGCCGCCGAGGTCGAGTACGTGCGCGGCGTGTGACGTGCCCCTGGGACGCACCCGTGCGGTCGCCCTCGTCGGCGTCCAGGGGCACATCGTCGAGGTCGAGGCCGACCTCGGCCAGGGCGTCCCCTCCTACGCCCTGGTCGGGCTGCCCGACGCCTCGCTGAGCGAGTCGCGCGACCGGGTGCGGGCTGCGGTGGTCAACAGCGGCCAGCCCTGGCCGGCGACCCGCCGGGTGACCGTCAACCTGTCTCCCGCGAGCCTGCCCAAGCGCGGCTCAGCCTTCGACCTCGCGATCGCTGCTGCCGTCCTCACCGCCGAGGACGCGGTCCCGCGCGGAGTGTTCGACGGCGCCGTCCTCATCGGCGAGCTGGGGCTGGACGGGCGGGTGCGCGCGGTCCGCGGAGTGCTGCCAGCGGTCGCGGCGGCAGCCACGGCGGGGGTGCCGAGTGTGCTGGTGCCCGCCGCCAATGCTGCGGAGGCGGCCCTGGTGCCCGGGGTGCGGGTCACCGGCGTCCGGTCCCTGCGTCACCTCGTCGCGCTCGCCCGGTCGGAAGAGGTTCCCGACGAACCCGAGCCGGACGCACCACCAGTCGACGGGGCGGACGCTGTCGACGAGGCAGGGCTGGACCTCAGCGACGTGCTCGGTCAGGGGACCGCGCGCTACGCGCTCGAGGTGGCCGCGGCCGGCGGCCACCACCTGCTGATGCTCGGCCCTCCGGGCGCCGGCAAGACCATGCTCGCCGAGCGGCTGCCCGGCCTGCTGCCGTCTCTCGACACGCCGGCGGCCCTGGAGGTCAGCACCGTCCACTCTGTCGCGGGCACCCTTCCGCCGGGCGCCCCGCTGGTCACCCGCCCGCCGTTCCAGGCGCCGCACCACACGGCCTCGGTGCCCGCGATCGTCGGCGGCGGCTCGACCCATCTACGGCCGGGGGTCGCCTCGCTGGCGCACCGCGGGGTGCTGTTCCTGGACGAGGCACCGGAGTTCGCGCCCGGGGTGCTCGACGCCTTGCGCCAGCCGTTGGAGTCCGGGGAGATCACCGTGGCCCGGCTGGCCGCGCAGGTCCGGTTCCCGGCCCGCTTCCAGCTGGTCCTCGCGGCCAACCCGTGCCCGTGCGGTCTCGCGGTGGACAAGGGGGTGGGCTGCCGGTGCGCGCCGATGGCGAAGGTGCGCTACCTGGGACGGTTGTCCGGACCGCTGCTCGATCGGGTCGACCTGAGCCTCACGATGCTCCCCGCCAGTCGCGCCGACCTGCGCGACGACAGCAGGCATGTCGAGGGGACCGCCGTCGTCGCGGCCCGGGTCCTCGCTGCGCGGGAACGGGCCGCCAACCGCCTCGCCGGAACGCCCTGGCGAGTCAACGGGGAGGTGCCGGGCCATGTCCTGCGGCGGCGCTGGCCGCTGCCGTGGAGCGTGGTCGCCGGTGCAGAGCAGGAGCTCGAACGCGGTCGGCTCACGGCGCGCGGTGCGGATCGGGTGCTCCGGGTCGCGTGGACCCTCGCGGACCTCGCCGGACGCGACCGGCCCGACTCCGGTGACGTCCAGGTGGCCCTGCAGTTCCGGGGGGTGCAGCGGTGGGCCGCCTGACCGAGCTGCGCGCGCGGGTCGCGCTGGCCCGGCTGACCGAGCCCGGCGACACCGAGATCGGGGCACAGCTGGCCCGGGCGAGCGCGTCCGAGGTCCTCGACCGGGTGGTGGCGGGCACGCTGGACAGTCGGCGGCTCGCGCACTACCAGGCCCGGCTCGGGGGCCTCGACGTCGACGCCGACCTCGACCTGGCGGCGGCGCTGCACGTCCGTGTGGTGCTCCCGGGCGATCCGGAGTGGCCGCCGCAGCTCGACGACCTGGGCGCCGCGCGCCCGGTCGTGCTGTGGGTGCGCGGGCAGGCCGACCTCGCGGAGGCGGCGCGCCGGTCGGTCGCCGTGGTGGGAGCCCGGGCCTGCACCGACTACGGCGAGCACGTCGCCGTCGGGCTGGGGGCCGGCCTGGGGGAGCGCGGCTGGACCGTGGTCTCCGGGGCCGCCTACGGCATCGACGCGGCCGCACATCGCGGTGCGCTGGCTGTGGAGGCCCCGACGGTCGCCGTGCTCGCTTGCGGCCCGGACGTTGTCTACCCGAGCGCCCACGAGGCCCTGCTCACCCGCATCCGGGCCGGTGGGGTCCTCGTCAGTGAGCTGCCGCCGGGATGCCGGCCGACCAAGCCCCGGTTCCTGCTGCGCAACCGGGTGATCGCCGCCCTCGGCCGCGGCACCGTGGTCGTCGAGGCGGCGCTGCGCAGCGGAGCCCGCAACACCGGCAACCAGACGGTCGACCTGTCGCGGGAGCTGATGGCGGTCCCGGGGGCCGTGACCTCGGCGATGTCCGCCGGCTGCCACGAGATGATCCGCACTCAGGGCGCCCACCTGGTGACCGACGCCGCGGACGTCCTCGACATCGTGGGCCGTCTCGGCGTCGACGACTCACCCCCGCGCCGCGGGGACGAGCGCCCCCACGACGATCTCGACGAGCTGGCGCTGCGCGTCCTCGAAGGGCTGCCGGTCCGTCGGGCCGCCGGAGCCGGCAACGTGGCGCGGGTTGCGGGCGTGGACCTGCCCTCCGTGCTGCGCTGCCTTGGCCAGCTCGCCGTGCTCGGGCTCGCCGAACAGGTGGACGACGGCTGGCGGAAGGCGGCGGCGCGCCGCGGCGGTGCTTGATTCGGCCCGGACGGTTGCGGATGGTGACCCGTGTGACCGGGCCGAGCGTGTTGAGCGAGCGGCGAGCCGGGCTGCCACCCGCCCTCGCCGCGGCCCTGGGCGATTACGAGCGCCACCTCCGGGGGGTGCGCGGGCTCGCGGATCACTCGGTACGTGCCTACGTCGCCGACATCACCAGCTTGCTCGACCACGCCGCCCGGATGGGCCGCGACGAGCTCCCTGGCCTCGACCTCGCCGTGCTGCGCAGCTGGCTGGCGCGGCTGGCGTCGACCGGTCAGGCCCGCTCGAGCTTGGCCCGGCGGGCGGCCGCCGCGCGCGGTTTCACCGCGTGGGCGGCCCGGACCGGCCTATCGGCGGGGGACGCCGGCGCTCTGCTCGCGACCCCGAAGGCAGCCCGATCACTCCCGGGTGTCCTCCGGGCCGACGAGGCCAGCGCCCTGCTCGACGTGGCGGCGGCCGCGGCCGACGACGGCGACCCCGCACACCTGCGCGACCTCGCCCTGCTCGAGGTGCTCTACGCGACCGGCATCCGGGTCGGCGAGCTGTGCGGCCTCGACCTGGCCGACGTGGACCACGCCCGCCGCCTGCTCCGGGTGCTCGGCAAGGGCGCCAAAGAGCGATCGGTGCCGATCGGGGTGCCCGCACTGCGGGCCGTCGAGCGCTGGACGCGGTCGGGCCGTCCGGATCTCGCTACGGCGGGCAGCGGCGCCGCCCTCTTCCTGGGAGGGCGGGGCGGGCGCATCGACCCGCGGACCGTACGCCGGGTGGTGCACGGCATGCTCCAGCACGTTCCGGGCGCCCCGGACCTCGGTCCCCACGGCCTCCGCCATTCGGCTGCAACTCACCTGCTGGAAGGAGGAGCCGACCTGAGAAGCGTTCAAGAGCTGCTCGGCCACGCTACGCTCGCAACGACGCAGATCTATACCCATGTGTCCGTCGACAGGCTGAAGGCAACTTATGACCAAGCGCACCCCAGGGCGTGACGGCTCCACAGCCGCCGCGACGGGCCGGGGCGTGAGCGCTGCGAGCAAGCCGGTCAAGGCGGTCAAGGCGGCGGTCACCTCCGGCGACGACGTGGGTGATTCCGTGGCCGCAGACAAGAGCGCAGCCGAGGCGGCGCTCCGCTCGCTCTGGGAGGACTACAAGAAGACCAAGGAGCTCGAGCTGCGCGAGCGCCTGATCCTGCACTACTCGCCCTTGGTCAAGTACGTCGCCGGCCGCGTCGGCGTGGGCCTGCCGCCGAACATCGAGCAGGCCGATCTGGTGTCCTACGGCATCTTCGGCTTGATCGACGCCATCGAGAAGTTCGACCTCGAGCGGGCCATCAAGTTCGAAACCTATGCAATCAGCCGCATCCGGGGCGCCATCATCGACGAGCTTCGCGCCATCGACTGGATCCCGCGTTCGGTGCGCTTCAAGGCACGCGAGGTGGAGAAGGCCTACGCCAGTCTCGAGGCTGCCCTGCACCGCACGCCCAGTGAGGCCGAGGTCGCGGCCGAGATGGGCATCGGCCTCGACGACCTGCACCAGATCTTCAGCCAGGTCTCGTTCGTCAACGTCGTGGCACTCGACGAGCTGCTGAGCGTCGGCGGCGAGAAGGGCGACAAGCTCAGCCTGGTCGACACCCTCGAGGACCACAAGGCCGAGGACCCGGTCCTCGCGTTCGAGTCGGAGGAGACCAAGTACCTCCTCGCGAAGGCGATCAACACCCTTCCGGAACGCGAGAAGATCGTGGTCACGCTCTACTACTACGAAGGACTGACGCTGGCCGAGATCGGTCAGGTCCTCGGGGTCACCGAGAGTCGCATCTGCCAGATGCACACCAAGGCCGTCCTGCAGCTGCGGGGCAAGCTCGCCGAAAACCGGGACTAGTCGCTCCGCTTCCCCCCGCCGAACCCGACCGACGTCGATCCGCTACATGCTGGTGATGACCGACGCGGGGCCCATCACGATGCGGGGCGCCTTCGCGGGGTCGAGCCAGCGCAGCACTGCACGCATGTTCGTGTACTCGAGCGACACACAGCCCGCCGTGCCTCCGGTGCCGTTGACGTGCAGGAAGATCCCGCCGCCCTTGCGAGTGTCCGCGGGGTAGCGGGCGAACCACTGACCGCCGGAGGAGTACAAGCCGCTCGGCATGTTGTAGTTGACGACCACCGCGTAGCGGTACTGGCTGTAGTAGCTCCAGAGCCGCTCCGCCCAGGTTGTGCGCCACGCGGCTCCGGCCACCCGGCTGTACTGGTAGACGTTGTAGGTCCGTGGGTCGCGCGGGTCGTAGGGCCACCAGTCGTTGCTGTCGGACTTGCGGTACGGCATCGCAGTACCCGGGTCGGAGTACGCGCCGAAGGCGTGCGTCAACGTGAACGTCCCGGCGGGTGTGGTGTACGTGTTCTGCAGCCGTTGTGCCGCCGGCGAGAACCCGCGCGTCCCGATGCGGGCCGGCAGCGGCCCCCACTTCGCGCGCCAGATGCCGTCGGCGCCCTTGTCGTAGGTGCGCAGCGTCGCGTAGCTCGTGCTCCACGACGTCGAGGTCACGACGATGGCCTGGCGGGCCGCACCGAGGTGGGTGAGGTTCGGCGGGTAATAGCCCGGGGTCGCGGCCCCGGCACCCGGTACGCCGAGCAGGGCGCCGACCAGTGCGGCCACCGCGACGAGGACCCCCGCGACGACGCCGGCCGGCTTCCTGCGCACGGACTCTCCTCGTCATGTCGCTCGGTGTCGCTCGCTGTCGGTATCGGTGCTGCCAGGCACCGCCTTGATCACGAACGCGGCCGTCTCGACCCGTCTGCACCCTATCCGTCCTGTTCTGCACCGATCCAGCACCCGTACGCTGCGGCCATGACCGTCGACCCGCGTGCGGCAATGTCCACCGGGTCCGGTGCCAACGACGTCTGGGGCGCCGACTGGCCCGAGGTCCGGGCGATGTGGCCGCTCGAGCCGACCGTCGCGCACGTCAACCACGGATCGTTCGGCGCGGTGCCGACGCCGGTCCTCGAGGAGCAGCAGTCCTGGCGGGAGCGGATGGAGGCCAACCCGGTGCGGTTCCTGGCGCGCGAGCTGCCCGCCGCACTGAGCCAGGCCCGCAGCGAGGTTGCGACATTCGTCGGCGTCGACGGGGACGCGATCGCCTTCGTCCCGAACGTCACGACCGGGGTGAGCACCGTGCTGTCCGCGGTCCCCATGGACGCGGGCGACCAGGTGCTGGTCACCGACCATGCCTACGGCGCGGTGCACATCGCGGCGCGCCGCTGGGCTGCACAGGCGGGGGCCGAGGTCGTCGTCGCGCACGTCCCGCTCGGTGCCGACGACGACGAGGTGCTCGCCACCGTGATGTCGGCCGTGACGGACCGCACCCGGGTAGCCGTCGTCGACCAGGTCACCTCGCCGACCGCGCGTCAGCTGCCGCTCGTCGGTCTCATCCCGGCGCTGCAGAACCGGGATGTGACCGTGCTCGTCGACGGCGCCCACGCCACCGGGATGCTCGACCTCGAGCTGGACCGGCTGGGCGCGGACTTCTGGACCGGCAACCTGCACAAGTGGTGCTGCGCCCCGCGCGGCACCGCCATCCTGTACGCGGCGCCGCACCAGCGCGCGCGGCTGCGCCCGCTGGTCGCCTCCTGGGAGGAGGACGAGGGCTTCCCCGTCGCCTTCGACGACACCGGCACCGACGACCCCACGGCGTGGCTCGCGGCACCGCGGGCGCTCCGGACGCTCGACCGGCTGGAGTGGGACCGGGTGCGCCGCCACAACGTCGACCTCGCCGTGCTCGGTCAGCGCGCGGTGGCCGACGCCCTGGGCCTTGAGGTCGCGGCGCTGCCCCGAGACCCAGCCGTCAGCATGCAGCTCGTCCCGTTGCCTGCCGGGGTGGCGACCACGCGGGCGGACGCCGCCGCCCTGCAGGCGCGGATCGCGGACGAGGCCGCCGTCGAGGTCGCGATCACGACGTGGCAGCAGCAGGGCTTCGTGCGGGTGTCCGCACACGTCTATAACGCGCCCGAGGACTACGCACGTCTGGCGGCTGCCCTCCCGTCGCTGCTCTGAGCCGGCGGCCGACGCCCGACCCGGCGGCCGAGCGCGAGCGCCAGACCCGATGTCGCCGCGACTCCGGCCAGTCCGCCGGCCACGTCACGTCCCCGCCCCGAGTCGGCTCGCCTGGTCGCGCCCGCGGCCGCGACGGCGGGCGCCCGCCAGGCACCGGCTGAAGCGTCCGCGGCCGTCCCCTGCCAGACCGGCAGCAGCCGGACGGGTCGCGCGCGCAGCAGCGTCATCGGGTCGAGGTAGACGACGCCGTCGAGATGCCCCCAGTGCAGGCAGGCCGCCGGGAGGCAGTGACTCCCGTTGCCCGCGAGCAGGCCGATCGTGCCGCCGGCGGCGACCGGCTCGCCCACGGTGACGGCCGGCGTGACGGGTTCGTAGGTCGTGCGGGTCCCGTCGCCGTGCCCGACCACGACGACGCCACGGCCGGCCAGCCGGCCGGCGAACGAGACGCGCCCGGCACCGGCGGCCCGCACGACGGCTCCGGGAGCCCCGGCCAGGTCGACGCCGCGGTGCCCGGCCGACCAGCGCTGCGCGGGCGGCGCGAACGGATGGATCACCTGGAGAGGACCGGCCAGGGGTGGCACCCAGTCGCCGGCAGCCGCCGGGCGGGGCACCGCGAGCGCAGCGAGCACGGAGAACGCAGCGAGCAGGACGCAGGCGCCGGGTCGGGTCACCGTTCGAGCCTGCGCCGCCACCGGTGCGGCCGGCCGGGTGCTGCGGGGAGTCTGTGGACGCGCCGGGGCCCTGGCGGGCCTGTGGACGACGGGAGCGCGACCGCGGCCCCACGGCGGGGCCCGGTCCGGATTTCGGGTCACCGCCGACCCCGTCGTACACTTCCGGCAGCGGACCACTCCGGTGGTCCGACTTCGCACGCCCGCATTCCGCCGCTGACGCGGCGGGGGCGCGCCCTCGGTCCGCCTCGACCTCACGGTCGTCCGGCGGTGGGCACGCTCGCGGGAGTCAGGCGTGATCGGCCACCAGGCCGCTCACGGGCAAACCGAGCACGCGCCCGCTCCGGCAGGGCGCGCAGGAAAGGCGGGCACGGCCATGGCCGTCGTCACCATGAAGCAGCTGCTCGAGAGCGGCGTCCACTTCGGGCATCAGACCCGGCGCTGGAACCCGAAGATGAAGCGATTCATCTTCACCGAGCGCAACGGCATCTACATCATCGACCTGCAGCAGTCGCTGTCCTACATCGACCGCGCCTACGAGTTCATCAAGGAGACCGTCGCCCACGGCGGCTCGGTGATGTTCATCGGCA
>JAVEDB010000005.1 GCA_030841185.1 Actinomycetota bacterium | reverse complement strand
ACCGTCTGCGCTGTAGACGGCCATCGCGTCAAGGACGTCGCGGCGTTCCTCGTCCTCGCCCGTGTCGGACGTGAGGGGTGTGTCGGGCTGGTCGGTCATGTCTGGTCCTGTCTAGGAGAACTCACTCGGGCTCGACGTGCATCGCGGCTTCCTCCGCGGACAAACCGCCGCCGTCACGACCGACATCGACTGCGACGGCGTCCTTCTCGGTGTCGCTGTGCGCCCCCTCGTCCGGCTCGACGATGCGGCCGACCTGAGACTCCACTGGCGGTTCCGACGCGAACGACGGATCCGTCAGGGTCTCCGGCTCCTCCTCGGCCAGCCGCTGGTCCAGCGACTCTCCCGCGGCCTCCTCGGCGTGTGTGGTCCCGAATCGATCGGCAGCGAGCGGACCTTCGCCCGGCTCGCGGCCCCGGTCGAGAGGCATCGACTCCGCGTCGTCGTCGCGCAGCGTCTCGGTCGACTCGATCAGTCGATCTGCGGCAAGGTCGTCCTCGGGAACACGGGGTTCAGTCATGCCTAAGCCGTTATCCGCCGCGCACCACCGGCAAACCGGGCCGGCTACACCGGATGAATGCCGCGAACCGCGTACGGTGACCCCATGGACCGCCGCATCTTCGGCCTGGAGAACGAGTACGGCGTCACGTGCACGTTCAAGGGTCAGCGCCGGCTCTCCCCGGACGAGGTCGCGCGCTACCTGTTCCGCCGAGTGGTGTCGTGGGGCCGCAGCAGCAATGTCTTCCTGCGCAACGGCGCCCGTCTCTACCTCGATGTCGGCAGCCACCCGGAGTACGCAACCCCGGAGTGCGACGACATCCGCGAGCTGGTGGTGCACGACAAGGCTGGCGAACGCATCCTCGAGGGGCTGCTGGTCGATGCCGAACGTCGCCTGCGCGAGGAGGGCATCGCCGGCGATGTCTACCTCTTCAAGAACAACACCGACTCAGCCGGCAACTCCTACGGCTGCCACGAGAACTACCTGGTGGGCCGGCACGGGGAGTTCACCCGGCTCGCCGACGTACTCATCCCGTTCCTGGTGAGCCGGCAGATCATCTGCGGCGCGGGCAAGGTGCTGCAAACCCCCCGGGGCGCGGTCTACTGCGTGAGCCAGCGCGCCGAGCACATCTGGGAGGGAGTCTCGTCGGCGACGACCCGGTCCCGCCCCATCATCAACACCCGCGACGAGCCGCACGCGGACGCCGAGCGCTACCGGCGGCTGCACGTGATCGTCGGCGACTCCAACATGAGCGAGACGACGACCCTGCTCAAGCTGGGCACCACTGACCTCGTCCTGCGCATGATCGAGGCAAACGTCGTCATGCGCGACCTGACCCTCGAGAACCCGATCCGCGCGATCCGCGAGATCAGTCACGACATGACCGGCCAGCGCAAGGTCCGGCTGGCCAACGGGCGTGAGGCAAGCGCACTCGAGATCCAGACCGAGTACCTCACCAAGGCCCGCGACTTCGCCGCCCGGCGGGGGCTGGACGAGGGCCTGGTCAAGCAGGTGCTCGACCTCTGGGAGCGGACGGTGAGTGCGGTCCAGTCCGGTGACCTCGACTCGGTTGCCACCGAGATCGACTGGGTCATCAAGCACCGCCTGATCGAGCGCTACAGCGCCAAGCACGGGCTGGCGCTGTCGTCGCCGCGGGTCGCCCAGATCGACCTCGCCTACCACGACATCTCGCGGGAGCGCGGGCTGTTCTACCTGCTGCAACGCCGCGGCCAGGTCGAGCGGGTCGCGCGGGACCTGGAGATCTTCCAGGCCAAGTCGGTCCCGCCGCAGACCACCCGCGCCCGGCTGCGCGGCGAGTTCATCCGGCGAGCCCAGGAGCGCCGTCGGGACTTCACGGTGGACTGGGTGCATCTCAAGCTCAACGACCAGGCCCAGCGCACGGTGCTGTGCAAGGACCCGTTCCGCAGCGTCGACGAGCGGGTGGAGAAGCTCATCGCCAGCATGTGAATTGGCTGAGAAGACGCTGCGCAGGTCCGGGGCACCCCGACCGCCGGGTTAGGCTGGCAGCGATCCCCTTCCCCGGACACAAGGTTCTTTCGTGCGACGACTAGCCGTCCTGCTGCTCCCCATGCTGGTGGCTTCCGGCCTGCTCACGGCCTGCGCCTCGCAGACTGCTGCGCAGAAGGCCGCGAGCAAGGCAGCCGAGAAGGGACTCCCGACGGTCTCCGGCAGCTACGGGACCAAGCCCACGGTCAAGGCTGATGCGAAGAAGAAGCCGGCCACCAAGGTCACCTCGGCGGTCCTGGTCACCGGCAAGGGTCCGAAGGTAGCCAAGGGGGACCTGCTCGTCGCCGACTACCTGGGGCAGGTCTACGCGACGAACAAGGTCTTCGACAACTCCTACGACCGCGGGTCGCCGGCCGGGTTCCCGATCGGTGTCGGCCAGGTGATCCAGGGCTGGGACGACACTCTCGTCGGGGTCCCTGCCGGGAGCCGGGTCGTGATGGTGATACCTCCCGCCGCGGGCTACGGCGCCGCTGGCAACCCCCAGGCAGGCATCAAGGGCACCGACTCCCTCGTGTTCGTCGTGGACGTCATCGCGTCCTACGGCAAGACCACCGCAAGCAAGTCCACCGCGACCGCCGTGAGCGGGCTGCCGAAGACGCTGCCCATCGTGTCCGGTGCGATGGGGGCCCGACCGAAGGTCACCGTGCCGAAGACGGCCGTTCCCCCGACCAAGCCGGCGCTCGTCGTGATCGACAAGGGAACGGGCGCGCCGATCGGCAAGGGCAAGCTCGTGATCATGCACTACGAGGCGGTCAGCTTCGCCAACAAGGCGCTGCAGTCGACCTGGCCGACCGGCGTCCCGCAGGGCTATTCGGTCGGGATGGGACAGAACCCGTTCGATCTCCTCGTCGGCGTGCCCATCGGGAGCCGGGTCCTGCTGATGCTCCCTCCGCAGCCGGCAACCGGGTCCACGGCCAAGCCGAACCCCAAGACCGACAGTGTCGTGGTGGCGATCGACGTACTAGCCCAGAACGGGCCCGCCAAGGAGGCACCGTGACGGACCTCAACGACAAGCCCGAGGTCGACTTCCCCGGCGGCGAGCCGCCGAACGACCTGCAGATCACCGACGTCACCGTCGGCGACGGCGACGAGGCAGCCGCCGGCCGCACTGCAGTCGTGCACTACGTGGGCGTCGCTCACTCGACCGGTGAGGAGTTCGACGCGTCGTACAACCGCGGCGAGCCGTTCAGCTTCCGCCTCGGCGCCGGCAACGTCATCGCGGGCTGGGACCGCGGCGTCGTGGGCATGCGCGTCGGCGGTCGCCGTCAGCTGGTGATCCCCCCGGACCTGGGCTACGGCCAGCGCGGTGCCGGGTCGGCGATCGCGCCGGGCGAGACGCTGATCTTCGTCGTGGACCTGATCGACCTGCGCTGAGTCCCGCGCCCGGGCGGTAGGTTGGACGGCGATGTCCGCCCAGAAGACCGAGCGCCTGCTC
>JAVEDB010000268.1 GCA_030841185.1 Actinomycetota bacterium | reverse complement strand
CAGCAGGCGTGGCGCGCGTTCATCGAGGCCTCGCGGCTGCTGCTCGACCAGCTCGACCGCGAGCTGCAGCGCGACTCGGGCATCCCGCACGCCTACTACGAGATCCTGGTCCGCCTCTCCGAGCAGCCGGACCGATCGCTGCGCATGAGCGAGCTGGCCGAACGCTCGCAGTCCTCGCGAAGCCGCGTCTCGCACGCCGTCGCGAGGCTCGAGGAGAAGGGCTGGGTGCGCCGCGAGGCCATCGTGCACGACAAGCGCGGTGCGCTCGCGGTGCTGACCGACCGCGGGTTCGCCGCGCTCGCGGCCGCGGCGCCCGGTCACGTCGAAGGAGTCCGGACCCACCTGCTGGATCAGCTCACCCGTGACCAGGTGGCTCAGCTCCGGACCATCAGCGAGGCCATCCGCGACCCGCTGCAGGAGCGCCAGGGCGACGCACCGTGAGGCGTCAGCCCAGCTGGTCGTCGACGTAGCACCAGCGCCATGCCTCGCCGGGCTCGAAGCTGCGCATCACGGCGTGCTCGGACTCGTGGAAGTGCCGGGTCGCGTGACGTTCCGGTGAGGAGTCGCAGCAGCCGACCCGGCCGCAGGTGAGACACAGCCGCAGGTGCACCCAGCGCGTTCCCTCGGCGAGGCACGCCTCGCAGCCCTCCGGCGTACGCGGTCGAATCGTCGTCGGGGCCGCGGCCAGGTGCGCGCAGTCCTCCTCGCGGTCGGCCCTGGCAGTCAGCTCCCGGTCCACCGTGACGCTCTTGTCCGTGAGCCGGTCGAGCAGTGACTCCTCGGAGTCCAGCAGCATGAGGACGTCGCGGAGCACCTCGTCGTCCGCGCCGCCGGTGTCCCGGGCCCGCAGCACCACGTCGCGTTCGGCGGCGAGCATCTGCAAGCGCATCCGGCGGTAGGCCTCGCTGGGCGTCTCACCCGCCACGCTGCTGCGCCCCAGCCGTTCCCAGGCTGAATTCGCGCGCTGGCGGGTTCGCTGCTCGAGCTGGTCGATGACATCGGGGTCGTCGTCGGGCCGGCGGATCTGCTCGAGGCACTCGAGCCCGGCGCGGGTTGCGTTCGACAGCAGCGCCGCCTCCTGCAGCGCGTCCTCGGCCAGGTCCGGCCCGGGCAGGCCGAGCCGGCGGACCAGAGCGGGCAGCGTCGGACCCTGGATGAGCAAGGTCCCGGCCACGACGGTGAACGCCGCCACGACCAGCACCTCGCGCTGCGGGGTGTCCGCCGGCAAGATGAAGGCCGCGGCGAGTGTGACGACGCCGCGCATCCCGGCCCACGAGACCAGGGTCGCGGTCGACCAGTCCCAGGCCCGTCGGCGCAGCGCCGTGGGACCGAAGCGGTAGATCGCCGTTGCGGCGAACACCCACACGAGGCGGGACACGATGGTGGCAACGAGCACCGCGGCGCAGACGCCCACCAGCCGCCAGACGCCGAGACCGCCCTTGTCTGCCGCGGAGACCACGTTGGGCAGTTGCAGGCCGATGAGCATGAACACCGTGTTCTCGAGCACGAACGCCACGGTTCGCCAGTACGTCTGTTCCGAGAGCCGCGACGAGGCGGACTGCAGGATCGGGGCCTTGTGTCCGAGCAGCACCCCGGTCACGACGACGGCGAGCACACCGCTGGCATGGATGGCCTGGGCCGGCAGGTACGCGACGAACGGGGCCACCAGCGACAGCGTCGTGTCGAGCACGGGGTCCTGCACGTGACGGCGGACTCCGGCCAGGATCGTTGCCACGCCGAGCCCCACCGCTAGGCCGCCGCCGGCCGCGAGCGCGACGTCGCCGACCACCTGCCACACCGTCACTGACGTGGTGATCGCGAGCACCGCGGTGCGCAGGGACACGAGAGCGGCGGCGTCGTTGAGGAGGCTCTCGCCTTCCAGGATGGAGACGATCCGCCGCGGCATCCCGACTCGCCGGGCGATCGTCGTCGCGGCCACCGCGTCGGGTGGGGCGACGATGGCCCCCAGAGCCAGTCCCGCCGCGAGGGAGATCCCGGGGACGACCTGCCACGCAACTAGCCCGACGACCAGCGTCGTGAAGAGGACTGCACCGACGGCCATGATCCCGATCGCCTGCCGGTTGGTGCGCACGTCGACGAGGGAGGTGCGCAGCGCCGCGGCGTACAGCAAAGGAGGAAGCAGTCCGATGAGGACGACGTCCGGGTCGAGCCGGTACGACGGAACCCCCGGAATCAGCGCGGCGATGACTCCGGCGATCACCAGCACCAGCGGCGGCGAGAACCCGAGCCGCCGGGTGATGCCCGCGACGATCGCGACGGCCACCACCAGCGCGAGGATCTCGAAGGCGTTCTGCACCCCAGGATCATCGCCTGCCGGCGCCGCGGGATTCCCGTGGTCGGGCCGGCGGCCGTTCGCTGGTAGCCTTGACCTTGTCCGGCGATCTGCCGGCCACCATCTCTTGCGGGCCTCTCAGCCCGCATGGTCGCCTGTGAAAGTGCCCGCCGACTCACGTCGGCGCTGGCGCCAGCGCCACCCCCACGTCGCGGCCAGGGTGTTTCCTTGCCAACAGCGACGGAGCTCGTCACTCGTATGCCCCAGCCCTCACGCCGTCCCCGCACGCCCGCACGCCCGCGTCGCCAGTCCTCCGGGGCGGGGACCGGCCGCGGTCGCCGCCCGTCGGCCCCGGCCGGCTCCGCCCGGCCCCACCACGGTCACACCGCCGAGCTCGAGCGGATGCTCGAGGCGGCCCTGGCCGTCCCCGAGCCCGCAGCCCGCACGTTCGCGGAGCTCGGTGTCCCCGCCGCCACGGTGAAGGAGCTCGCGACCCGCGGGGTCGTCACCCCGTTCGCCATCCAGGCCCGGGCGCTGCCCGACGCGCTGGCCGGCCGTGACGTCCTGGGCCGCGCCCAGACCGGGTCGGGCAAGACACTCGCGTTCGGCCTGCCCATGCTGTCCCGGCTCGCAGCCGGCGTCGGCGGCCGCAGGGCGGGCACCCCTCGTGGCCTGGTCCTGGTTCCGACGCGGGAGCTCGCCAAGCAGGTCACCGACGTCCTCACGCCGCTGGCGCGCACGCTCGGACTGCGGGTGACCTCGGTGTACGGCGGGGCGCCTATGGGTCGCCAGATCGACTTGCTCGGGCGCGGCGTCGACATCGTCGTGGCCACCCCGGGCCGGCTCATCGACCTCATCGAGCGCCGCGTGTGCTCGCTCGGGTCGGTCGAGGTGGCCGTTCTCGACGAGGCCGACTACATGGCCGACCTGGGCTTTCTTCCTGCTGTCACCCAGCTGCTCGACATGACTCCGCCTGGGGGCCAGCGGATGCTGTTCTCCGCCACCCTGGACCGCGGTGTCGCACGGCTGGTGGACACCTACCTCAGTGACCCGACCGTGCACGCCGTCGCTCCTGTGCTGGCATCGATCCAGGACATGGACCACCAGGTCTTCAAGGTGCGCGCCGAGGACAAGCTCACGGTGGCCGCCGAGGTCTCCGGTGGGCCCGGCCGCACGCTGCTGTTCGTCCGGACCAAGCACGGTGCCGACCGGCTCGCCAAGCAGCTGCAGCGTGCGGGGGTCCAGGCCGGCGCGATTCACGGCAACCTCAACCAGAACCAGCGCCAGCGGGCCCTGGACGCCTTCGCCTCGGGACATGCCCGGGTGCTGGTCGCCACCGACGTCGCGGCCCGCGGCATCCACGTCGACGGCATCGACCTGGTCGTGCACTTCGACCCGCCCAACGACCACAAGGACTACCTGCACCGGTCCGGCCGGACCGCACGCGCCGGCAACACCGGCACGGTCGTGTCGTTGGCGCAGCCCGAGCAGGTCCGGGCGATGGCGCGGTTGCACGAAGAGGCCCGGGTCACGGTCACCACGGTCGCCGTACATCCCGGCCACGAGGCAGTGCTGTCTCTGGCCGGCTCAGGCACACCTGTCGTGTTGTCCCCGCGGGAGGCTCCCCGTGAGCGTGGCCCCCGCCGGCAGTCGGGAGCACCCGCGCGACCGGTTGTCGGCGGCCCGCGCCGACGTCAGGGCCGACCGCGCCGCGTGAGCTGACTCAGACCGCAGAGGTGCCGGCTGCGCCGGCGGTGGTGCCCTCGGCCGTGGCGACCCGTCGCGCGGCCACCGACGCCACGCCGGCCAGCACGAACGCGTTGATGCCGTGCAGCGCGCCGAGCGCGGGCACGGACGTGCCCGCCATTGCAAGCAGGATCTGGACGACCATCACCAGCAGCACGAGGCCTGCCCACCGCAGCGCCTCCGGCAGCCTCGTGAGGAACGCGACGACGAGCAGCGCGAGGCCGAGCACCGGGAACACCATCTCGCCGACGACCATATGCAGCACCTGACCGGCGTTGTCGTCGTGGATCGCCTTCTTGGCGTCGAGATCGGACAGCTGCTGGAAGAAGCCGTAGGCGATGAACGCGGCCTGCAGCACCACTCCCGCGGCGATCGCGTTCGCGATGACGCGGTACGCCGTTCTCACGCGGTGCGCCGAGTGGCGGCCTTCTTGGTCGCGGTCTTCTTCGCGGCAGCGGTCTTCTTGGCTGCCGGCTTCTTGGCCGTCGCCTTGGCGGCGGTCTTCTTCGTCGCCGCCTTCTTGGTGGCGGTCTTGGCGGTCTTCTTCGGAGCTGCACCCTCGCCGCTCTCGCCGCGCCTGGACTTGGCCTCCGCGACGCTGCGCCGGAGGGCGTCCATGAGGTCGACGACCTGACCGGAGCGAGGTTGCTCGACCGGAGCCTTCACCTCTCGGCCGGCCGTCTTGGCCTCGATCAGCTCCTCGAGCGCCTGCCGGTAGTTGTCGGTGAACTCGTCGGGCTCGAAGTCGGCCGAGAGCGCCGCGATGTAGGACTCCGCCATCTGCAGCTCCTGCGGTCGCACCGTCACGTCCTGGTCGAGGAACTCGAAGCGCGCCTCGCGCACCTCGTCCGGCCACAGCAGGGTCTGCAGGACTAGTACTCCCTCACGCGGCCGCAGCATCGCGAGCCGTTCCCGCTGGCGCAGCGCCACCTTCACGATCGCCACCTTGCCGGCCCCCTCGAGGGAGTCGCGCAGCAGGACGTACGGCTTGGAGTCGCCGCCGGTGGGGTCGCAGTAGTAGGGCTTGCCCATCTGCACGGGGTCGACCTGGTCCTCCGGGACGAAGCTCAGCACCTCGACCGCGCGCGAGCTGGAGATGGGGAGGTTGGCGAAGTCGTCGTCCTCGAGGACAACCATCTCCCCGTCGGGCAGCTCGTAGCCCTTGGCGATGTCGGAGTAGGCGACCTCCTCGCCGTCGACCGAGCAGACCCGCTTGTAGCGGATGCGACCGCCGTCCTCACGGTGGACCTGCCGGAACGAGATGTCCTTCTCCTCGGTGGCGCTGTAGAGCCGGACCGGGATGGACACCAGCCCGAAGGAGATCGCGCCCTTCCAGATGCTCTGCATGGTTGGTGCTCCCGGACGTGGTCGACGGTGGTCAGGCGGGGGTCCCCGGGTCCTCGAGTCTGCCCTACCCATGATCGCCGGTCGCGCACGTCCGCCGCCAGGTTTCCCCAGAGAGGGCGACACGCCGGGCCGGCCTCCACCGAACTGTCGGACCCCCGTGGCACCGTCGACCGTGTAGACAAAGCAACTCGGACCAGACAGGGGTGACTCGATGCTCACCACGTTCGCTGCAAGCCTGCGCTTCTGCACGACGTGCCGGGCCGAGGTGGCCTTCGAGCAGGTCGTGTGCGAGGACGGCCACGGCTTCGACTGCCCCGAGTGGGTGTGCGTGCAGTGCGGTGACGCCCTGGTGATCGGCTTCGTCCTGGCCGAGCCGGTGCACGGCGAGGCCGCCCGCATCGTCGCCTGAGGCGCGCCGCGCCTCATGGACTAGCCGACGAGCTCGTCCTCGGCCGACCGCGACTTCGACCAGCAGGCCACGATGTCGCGGACCGACAGGATCCCGGCGACCTCAGCATGCTCGAGGACCACGAGGTGACGGAAGCCGCCGCGCAGCATCGCCTCGGCGGCCTGCTCCAACGTCCAGGTCGGAGCGGCGAAGACCAGGTCGCTGGTGACGTGGTCGTGCACCCGGGCGGTCTCCATGTCGACTCCAGCGGCGACGGCCCGGAGGACGTCCCGCTCGGTGAGGATGCCGATGCCTTCGCTCTGCGGGTCTTCGACGACGGCGGCGCCCACGCCGCGCGCCGACATCTGCTGGCAGGCCTGCCGCAGTGTGTGGTTCGGGCCGATGGCCAGGACATCGGAGCTCATGCCGTCACGAACCTGCATCCGGGGTACCTCCTCGGGCGGCTCGCCGGCCACCCTCCTGGTCGAGACTAGCGGCGCCGAGCCGCGTAGTGGGGGATAGCGGGCAAACCGTGGATGGGAGACTTCGCCGGTGACAGCGCAGACGGTGGCGGAGCGGCGGCCCGCCAACCGGTGGTGGTGGGCGTGCGGTCGCGATCTGGCGCGACCCGGTCTGTGGGACGCCGTGGTGGCCGGGGCGACGCTCACCTGGGTCCCCCTCGTCCTGCTGCTCGACCGCGGTTCCTCGCTGTGGTTCCAGCGCCTCCTCGGCGTGGGGACCTGGGTGCTGCTGCTCGCCCTGCTGCGGCGCGAGACCCCGCTGGTCCGGGCCCAGGTCGCCGTCGTCATCGCGTTCGCGACGGTGGTGGAGTACACCTGCTCACCCCTGCTCGAGGTCTACGTCTACCGACTCGGCAACGTGCCGGCGTTCGTTCCTCCGGGCCACGGACTCGTCTACCTGTGCGCCCTGAGCCTCGGTCGCTCGGCTCTGTTCCGCGAGCAGCGCAACCGGATCGTCGTTGCGACGGTGGTCGCTGGCGCGGCGTACGCCGCCTGGGGGTTGCTGCTGTCTCCGCGCCGGGACGTCCTCGGTGCGTTCTGGTTCCTCTGCCTGCTCGGGTTCCTCCGGTGGGGCCGGTCGGCCTCCCTGTACGCCGGGGCATTCGTGATCGTCACCTACC
Organism: Actinomycetota bacterium; assembly: GCA_030841185.1. Taxonomy (GTDB): domain Bacteria; phylum Actinomycetota; class Actinomycetes; order JACCUZ01; family JACCUZ01; genus JAVEDB01. Next base: position 13,019 of record JAVEDB010000268.1, on the reverse strand, counting down.
TCGAGCTGCTCGGCACCTGGCTGGGCACCTGGCGGTGGCAGGAGACCGACCCGACGGGTCTGATCGCGATCGGCAACCCACCCTCGGGCGCGGCGGGAGGTTACGGCTGGTTCGACCTCGCCGCGACTCTTGCCGCGCCGTCGCTGCTGCTCGTCGTACGCCGGGTGCGGACCCCGCGGACTGCAGAGGAGGGCGCGCGCGAATGAGCGGCCGGGTCGCGCTCGAGCCGTTCGCCTCCCGGCCGTTCCGCCTGCTGTTCGGCGGCCGTCTCGCCGACAACCTGGCGAGCGCGATCACGCCCATCGCCCTGGCCTTCGCCGTCTTGGACCTGGGCGGCTCGCCGTCCGTGCTCGGCCTGGTCCTGGCTTGCCGGACAGTGCCGATGATCGTGCTGATCCTGTTCGGCGGCGTCGTCGCTGACCGCCTGCCCAAATATGCAGTTCTCGTCGTCGCCAACGCGGTGAGTGCTCTCACGCAGGCCCTGGTCGCGACGTTGCTGCTGACCCACTCGGCCCAACTCTGGCAGCTGGCCGCGATCGAGGCAGTCAACGGGATGTCTGGCGCGTTCATGATGCCGGCGGCCTCCGGTCTCACCTCGCAGACCGTCCCGGCGACCCAGCTCCAGCCCGCGAACGCGCTGCTCCGGCTCGGTCACAACATGAGCTTCGTGACCGGCTCCGCCGCGGGTGGCCTGCTCGTCGCGCTGTCCGGCTCGGGGTGGGCCTTCGCCGTGGACGCCGTGCTGTTCGCCGTCGGTGCGGCTCTGCTCGGGAGGATCCGGATGCCGCGGACCGCGCGGCTTGAGGCAACGACGGTCCTGGCCGACCTGCGCGAGGGCTGGTCGGAGTTCCGGAGCAGGACCTGGCTGTGGGTCATCGTCGTTCAGTTCGCGTTCGTCAACGCCGCCATGGCCGGAGCCTCGAGCGCGCTGGGGCCGGTCGTCGCGGACCGCACGATCGGCCGGGCCGCATGGGGCCTGGTGCTTGCCTCGACGACGGCGGGGATGATCGTCGGGGGGTTGATCGCGCTGCGCTCGAACTGGCGCCGGCCACTGCTGGTCGGGACGCTGGCGATGTTCCTCGAGGTTCCGGTGCTGTTGGTCCTCGGGCTGGAACCGCGGACCCTTCCGTTGATGGCGCTCGCGTTCGTCGCAGGAATCGGGATCGAGACGTTCGGCGTCGCCTGGGACGTCTCGATGCAGTCCCACATCCCCGCCGACCGGCTCAGCCGTGTCTACGCGTACGACTGGTTCGGCTCTCTGGTGTTCATCCCCGTCGGGCTCGCGCTCGCCGGTCCGATCGCCGGGATCGTCGGGGTGCGGGCGACGATCGTCGGCGCAGCTGTGGTGGTGGCGCTGGCGACCAGTGTTGCCCTCGCCGTTCCCGGCGTACGCAATCTGCGTCGTGCAGAGGTGCCCGCCGACGAACCTGATGACGAGGTCAGGACGTCGCCGACAGGTGTTTGAGCACTTCGTCGTGCAGCAGTCCGTTGGTCGCGACGGCGCTGCCGCCACCTGGTCCGCGGTTCCCGTCGAGGTCGGTGAACCGGCCGCCGGCCTCTTCCACGATCACCGCAACCGCCGCGAGGTCGTACAGCGCGACGGAGGGCTCGCAGGCGATGTCGACCGCGCCCTCGGCGACGAGCATGTAGGACCAGAAGTCGCCGTAGGCGCGGCTGCGCCACACCGCGCCGGCCAACCCGAGGAAGCCGTCTCGTCGGCCGCCGTCGTCCCAGCCACGCAGTCCGGAGTACGACAGAGAGGCGTCGCCGACGTCGCTCACGCCCGACACGGCCAGCCGGGTTGCGGCGGACAGGCTCTTGCCGGTGTAGGCGCCGGTGCCGACGGCGGCCCACCAGCGGCGGTTCAGGGAAGGGGCCGACACGACACCGGCCACCACGTCGTCGCCGTCCATCAGAGCGATCAGCGTGGCCCAGACCGGCACCCCGCGCACGAAGTTCTTGGTGCCGTCGATCGGGTCGATCACCCAGCGGCGCGGGCCGTGGCCGGTCTCGCCGAACTCCTCACCCGTCACGGCGTCGCGCGGACGCGCCCGCTTGAGCGTGGACCGGATCGCCTCCTCGACCGTGCGGTCTGCGTCGGTGACCGGCGTCAGGTCCGGCTTGCTCTCGACGCGCAGGTCCTGGGCGCGGAACCGTGACATCGTCGTGGAGTCGGCCGCATCGGCGAGGACGTGCGCCAGCCGGAGGTCGTCGTCGTAGGCCAGCATGTAACGAACCGTACAAGTCCCTGGTCCCTTCGCTCGCATACGCCGCATACTTCTGACCAGGAACTCCACGCACGACATCTCGGGGGAGACGCACATGGGTCTGTTCACCCGCCGGAATGCCGCGGCTCCGATGGAGCCGGTCCCGATCACGGTGCCGCGGCCGAGCATCGACGGCTGGACGCTCGCCGGAACACCCCTCGTCACCAAGCTGTCCAAGCCGGACCTGCGCGAGCTGGAGACGCTGCTGCACGGGGTCGCCGTCCAGTCCGACACGCCCTTCACCTACGAGCGCGCCGCCGTCCTGCTCGAGCGGGCCGGCGAGCCCGGGCAGGCGGTGTCGGCCTGTGACGCCTGGCTGGCGCTGCCCGCGTCGAAGTGGCCGGAGTACTCCCACTACACGCGCAGCATCGACAAGCGGCGGACCCGGCTGCGCAACCGACAGCCCCCTGCGGCCGCCTCCTGAGCCCGACCGCACCCGGTAGGGGTGGTCCGTGACCGCTGACGACAGCCCCGTCGACCCGGTGACGCTGCTCGGGCATCTCGCGGACGAGTCCCGGCTGCGGGTGTTCGCCGCGGTGCTGTTGGGGGCGCAGGAGACCGCGGCGGTGGCCGAGCGGTCCGGTGTGCCGGAGAAGGACGCACTGCGGCTGCTCGCCCGTCTCGAGAGCGCCGGGCTGGTCGAGCGGGCCGACCCCGGCTGGTTGGCTCGGCCGCAACGACTCAGGGACAGCGTCGCCAACGCGGCTCCGGTGCGGGACGTGGTCGACCACGGGGCCGTGGACCCGGACCAGGCCACCGTGCTGCGCACCTTCATGCCCTCGGGGCGCCTCGAGCAGATCCCCGCTGCCCGCAACAAGCGGCTCGTCGTGCTCGACCACATCTGCCGGGCGTTCGAACCGGGGGTGCGCTACCCGGAGCGGGAGGTCACGGCGATGCTCAAGGCTTTCCACCCTGACTACGCGGCGCTGCGCCGGTACCTCGTCGACGAGGGCTTCCTCGCCCGGGAGTCCGGCACCTACTGGCGTACCGGCGGCACGGTCCACGTTTGATCGTTTCGTGACCGGATGTGCTGTCGTGCGGTCCGGCGCCGTGCCACCGTGGGCACATGTTCAACACCTTCATGGGCCTGCCCCTGCACGCTCTGGTCATCCACGTCGTCGTGGTGCTCGTCCCCCTCGCAGCGCTCGGAACGATCGCGATGGCGATCGTTCCGCACTGGCGAGCCCGGTTCGGCGTACTCGTCATCCTGACCGCCAGTGCGGGTCTCGCGGCCGTGCCGGTCGCCACCCAGAGCGGGAAATGGCTGAAGAACCAGATCCATGCCAGCGGCGTCGTCGCCAAGCAGATCAACAACCATCAGCGGATGGGCAACCTCGTCCTGTGGCCGACGCTGGCGATGTGGGTGCTGGTTATCGCCCTGGTTGTGCTCGACAGGCAGCGCCGGCGGGGGGACCGGACCGTGAAGGTCGTCGCGCTGCTCGCGTCCCTCGCGGCCGTTGCGGCGGCCGCCCAGGTGACGCTGGCGGGGCATCTCGGCTCGACCGCGGTGTGGAGCTGCACGATCGGTTCGTCCGCCTGCAAGTGAGGCGCCGTCGATCAGTCCGGCTCCTCCGCGTCGCGGCTGTGCAGCAACCGCCGGAACGAGGCGAGCCGGTCGGGGTCGGCGTGGCCGGTGGCAACCCACTCGTCGAGAGCGCAGTCCGGCTCGTCGTGCGTGCATGAGCGGGGACAGCCGGCGGTGCCCGGCTCCAACTCCGGGAAGGCGCGGATGACCCGGTCGAGGTCGACGTGGGCCACGCCGAAGCTGCGGATGCCCGGGGTGTCGATGACCCAGCCGCCGCCCACCAGTGGCAGCGCCACCGCCGACGACGACACGTGCCGCCCCCGCCCGGTGACGAGGTTGACCCCGCCGGTCGCCCGCGCGGCACCCGGGACGAGCGCGTTGACCAGCGTGGACTTGCCGACGCCCGACGGCCCGACGAGCACGCTGACCTTGTCCTGCAGCTGCGCACGGACGGCGTCGAGCGGGCCGCCTCGCTGGGTGACGACGTACGGCACAGCCAGCGCCCGGTAGGTCTCGAGCAGCTCCTCCGGTCCCTTCAGGTCAGACTTCGTCAGGCAGAGCAGCGGCGTGAGACCGGCGTCGAACGCGGCGACGAGGCAGCGGTCGATCAGCCGCGGCCGCGGCTCGGGATCCGCGAGCGCGGCGACGATGACGAGCTGGTGGGCGTTCGCGACGATGATCCGCTCGAACGGGTCGTTGTCGTCCGCCGTACGCCGAAGCGTCCCCGTGCGCGGCTCGACCCGCACGATCCGCGCGAGGGTGTCGGTCTGGCCGGACACGTCGCCGACGATCGCGACCCGATCACCGACGACGACGCTGCGCCGGCCGAGGTCGCGGGCCTTCATCGCGGTGATGGGGGGATCGTCGTCGGCGAGCGGCTCGGTCATCTCGCCGAGATGGCAGGTGTAGCGCCCGCGGTCGACCGCGACGACGAAACCGCGGCGCGCGTCCTCGTGCGCGGGCCGCTCCTTCGTCCGTGGCCGGGACCCGCGCGACGGGCGCACCCGGACGTCGTCCTCGTCGAGCTCCCGGCCACGACGTCCCCCGCTGCTCACGTCGCGGTCAACCCAGCATCTCCGCCCACAGGCCGACGAAGTCGGGCAGCGTCTTGCCGGTCGTCGCGATGTCCTCGACGAGCACGTCCGGCACGCACAGGCCCAGTACCGCTCCGGCGGTGGCAAGCCGATGGTCGTCGTACGTCGAGAACAGACCCCCGTGCAGCGGTCGGGGGGTGATGACAAGACCGTCCTCGGTGTCCCTGACGTCGCCGCCGAGCCCGGTGATCTCGCTGCTGAGGGCGGCGAGGCGATCGGTCTCGTGATGGCGCAGGTGGCCGATCCCGCGCAGCTGCGACGGCCCGGTCGCGAGTGCGCAGATGGCCGCGATGACCGGCGTCAGCTCGCCGACGTCGCCCATGTCGACGTCCATGCCCTTGAGCTCGGCGGGACCGGTCACGGTGAGACCGCGCGGTGAGAGCTCGCAGTGGCCACCCAGGCGTTCGAGCAGGTGCCGCAGCTTGTCGCCAGCCTGGCTGGTGCGCACCGGCCAGTCGGGGACCGTGACGCTTCCCGCGGTGACCATGGCGGCCGCGAGGAACGGGCCGGCGTTGGACAGGTCGGGCTCGATCCGCAGCGATCCGACATGGATCGGCCCCGGCTCGACCCGCCAGGCGAAGGTCTCGGTGTGCTCGACCAGGACGCCGGCGGCCCGCAGCATCTCGACAGTCATCGCGATGTGCAGGCCTGACGGCAGCCGATCACCGTTGTGCCGGACCTCGATCCCGCTGGCGAACCGGGGCCCGGTCAGCAGCAGTGCGGAGACGAACTGGGATGACAGCGAGGCGTCGAGGGTGACGCTGCCGCCCATCAGCCAGCCCCGGCCGTGGACCGTCAGGGGCAGACCGCCGTTTTTCGACGTGATGCCGGTGCCGAGCTGACGCAGCCCCTCCACGACGGGGCCCACCGGTCGTTCACGGGCGCGGGGGTCGCCGTCGAAGTGCACGTCGCCGGTGGCCAGCGCGGCTACCGGCAGCAGGAACCGCATGACCGTTCCCGCGTTGCCCACCCCCACGTCCGCCGGGCCGGTCAGCGGTTGCGGAGTGATGAACCACGCATCGGACTGTTCGTCGATCGTGGTGCCCAGCTTGCGCAGCCCCTCGACCATGAGGCTGGTGTCCCGGCTGTGCAGGGGGCCGCGGAGCACGGTGGGCGAGGAGGCCAGGGCGGCGAGGACGAGGGCGCGGTTGGTCACCGACTTCGACCCTGGGACGGGCACCGTCGCACGCACCGGGCCGCGCGCGACGGGCGCGGGCCACGGCGGAGTCATGTCAGCGAGCGTAGTGGTGGCCGGACGCATGGCCCGGCGCTCGACGGGGCGGTCGTCGGACCCGTGAAGGGCACCGCCCGAACTGTTGCCGTGGTTCAGCCAGGCAGGTGGGCGCGGGCCGCGTGTGCCGCCAGGCGCGCCTCGCGCCGGGCTGTCTTGCGGGCTCGCCGGGTACCTTCCGCGGCGTGGTGCGTGGCGTGCTTGGCCCGCCAGGCCAGCCCGGGCTGGCCTTCGGTGTCGACGGCGGCCAGGATCAGGCCGCCGAGCAGGCCGACGTTTTTGAGGAAGTTGCCCCGCTGGCGGTAGCGCTCCGCCGGGTCGTCCTCCTCCCAGAACCGGTGGCCGGCCAGCGTCGTCGGGATGAGGCTGCCGGCCAGGAGCAGGGAGGACAGTCGCGGGAAGCGGCCCAGCGCGAGCATGGCCCCGGCCCCCACCTGCACGGCGCCATTGAGCTTCACCAGGCTCTCGGGGTCCTCGGGGAGGTAGGGGATCTTCGCGGCGATCGACGGTCCGACCCGACTCGCCGCGGGTTCCTTGGGCACGGGGTTGCGCAGTGCTTCGACGCCTCCCCACAGGAAGACGGAAGCAAGCATCGGGCGGGCGATCCGGCGTACGACGGTCATGGTCGGCGTTTTGCCCGGGTCCGCTCGGGCTAACCCTGCGGCTCGCTCTGGCAGGCTGGATCGCATGTGCGGGCGTTACGCGGCCAGTCGGCGGCCGGAGGACCTGGTCGAGGAGTTCGAGCTCGCCAGCCTGCCGGAGCAGGCGCTGCCCGCGAGCTACAACGTGGCACCCACCGATCCGGTCTACGCGGTCGTGGAGCGAACGCCGCGCGGGGAGCCCGAGGCCGAACCCGTGCGCCAGCTACGGACGGTCCGCTGGGGGCTGGTGCCGTCCTGGGCCAAGGACCCGTCGATCGGCAGCCGCCTGATCAACGCCCGGGTCGAGAGCGTGGCCGAGAAGCCGGCCTTCCGGAAGGCGTTCGCCAAGCGCCGTTGCCTGCTGCCGGCGGACGGCTACTTCGAGTGGTACGGCGAGGAGCGCGGCAAGAAGCAGCCCTTCTTCATCCGCCCGCCGGACGGTGGGGTGCTCGCGATGGCCGGGCTCTACGAGTTCTGGCGCGATTCCACCAAGGACGACGACGACCCCGATGCGTGGCTCACCACCTGCACCGTGATCACGACGTCTGCACCTGACGACCTCGGCCGCATCCACGACCGGATGCCGATGGTGGTGGAGCGCGATGCCTACGCGACCTGGCTGGACCCGGCGATCGAGGACCTGGACCGACTGACCGGGCTGCTCGTCCCGGCCGCCCCCGGGAGGTTGACGGCGTACCCGGTCTCCAAGGAGGTCAGCAACGTCCGCAACAACGGCCCGCAGCTCATCGAGCCGGTGCAGATCGAGGACGCGCCCGGTCCGGACGTGAGCGACCGCCCCGACGACGAACCCCGGTTGTTCTGACGAAGGTCAGGCGGCGCTGAGGGATCTGTCCTTCGGCCGACTCGTGTCGAGAGGCCAGCCCGCGGACTCGCGGAGGGTGGCCGCCCGCTCCCCGTCAGGAACGCTCAGGAGGTTGTGTGCGGCTGCATTGATCGTGTTGGCCGCCAGGGCTTGCACGAGCTGGTTGATGTCGAGTCGTTCGCCCGCCCAGGTCGGGCCGAACGTGCTGCTGTCGACGGGCCGCAGGGGGAGCGACGCGTTGCGAAGGTCGACTGGGGGGCCGGTCTCTGGAAGCAAGCCGCCATCGGGTCGGTGGAACAGGAAACGTCCCTGGCCGAGGGCCTCGATCGTGTAGCCAACCTCATGTACGGCGCGATGATGGGCTGGGCACAAGAGCACCAGGTTGTCCAGGTCGGTGTCCCCGCCGTGCGACCACCAGCTGACGTGGTGCGGGATGAGCCGCTTGGTCTGGGTGCAGCCGGGGAAGCGGCAGCAGCCGTCGCGGGCCTTCAGCGCCCGGCGTTGCCGGTGGCTGGCGTGACGAGCCGAACGACCGAGATACAACGGGTTTCCGGCGGCGCTCACCATGACTCGGGTGGATGAGCCGCAGAGCAGTCGCAGGACCGTACCGGCGGATAGCGGCCCTCCAGTGTCCGTACGGCAGCCGGGTGGTCGCAGTGCGGCTGCACGTTGCGCCACAGAGACGCCCGCCTCCGAGGCAGCGGTTGGCCGGCTGGGCCGCACGACGTGGGCCAAGGCCTCGACGTCCGCGTGAATGACAACCTCCACCGGCGCCCGACCAACCAGGGCATCGGCCGCGATGAACGACTCGGCGATGAGCACGAATGCGTCGGCACCTGCTCTGGCGATCGGCGGCTCATCGCTCAGCTGGGCAGCAAGGCTGGTCTCCTCTGGCGTTTCGACTGCATGGCCGGTCTCGTCCAGCACGACATGCCGGGCACCCTCGATCGCGGCATCGATGACGGCGGCGTCTTCAGGAGCGACGCGCAGCGTGTAGACGACGGAGCCGTCGGCGTCCTCTCGCCGGCGCAAGCAACGGCGTAGTTGACTCGAGGCCGACATCTCGGCGACCAGGGTGGTCCGCCAGTGCTTGACCACCTGCTCGACCTGGGCGCCAGTGGCGGCCAGGGCAACCTCGACGAGCTCTGGTTCGGTCACGGGTGTCGCGACCCTGGTCAAGGCGCGCACCTTGCAGTAGGACAGCCGCCCCTCGGCGAAGGCCGCGCGCACGAGAGGCAACCGGGGCAGGGCACGGGCCACTCGGACCCGCTCGCGAGCCGCGCCGAGCCGCATCCCGCAGTGCAGGGACAACCAATGGGCCGCCGAGCGCATGCCCCAGCCACCCCAGCCGTCACGGCGGTCGAACTCCGCCAGCAACATCAGGAAGTCGCACTCTCCAGCCGCGAGCTGCGCAGCCAGCCCCCGGAGTCCGTCCTCGATCTCGTCGAGAGTCATCGTTGTCGTATCAGCGAGAGCGTCGTTCATGATCCGACGTTAGGACCCGCCTCTGACACTTTCGCTCGACCGCCAGCAAGGTGCGCATTGGCGGAAAGCGCTTCCGCGGAAACGTTTCCACAGGCACCTCGGGCGTGTCGGCAGCAGTGGACCGCCGAGCAACCTCGATCCATCATTCTGACGACGATCAGGCGACGCTGAGCGCTCGGTTCTCCGGCTGCTGCTTTTACGGCAGGACCGCCCGGACCAGACCTGACATCAGCTCACTTGCGTTCGCCAGGACGAGCGCTGCGACCGAGCTGACGAGGCTGCCAGCCCACGTCATCCGCACCAGACGGGCCTGCCGGACCTCTCTGTCCAGAGCCTTGAACGCCGCCTGGATCAACGCGCCATCGCCAAAATCTCCGCCGGCTACCGCCCGCCACGTGCCGGGTCGCTCGGCGACGGACAGCACCCGCAGCACTTCCTCTTGAGACAGGACGCGGCGGCGGCGTTTCAACCAGCGGGGCAACTGCCTGGCGGTGAGGACCACCGCCACCTTCGGCTTCTTCTTGATCGTCAGCTGCTTCGGATCCACCACTGCGAGAACCGGCCGGACGGGCACCGCAAGCCCTGCGGAGGCACTGAGCAGCGTCGCGGCGCGCTGTGCCTCATGCTCGGCGTTTCGTATGTGCTGCTGCTTCTGACCGGCGACCAGGAACGTGCTGCCGGCGACCCACACCGCCTGCCCCGCATGATTCTTGGTGTTGATGGTGAACACACCGCCGGGGCCGATCACCACATGATCGATGTCCGACTCGCCGGCACCGACGGGCACCGCATGCAGAACGAACCAGCGAGCGCCCAGACGTGCCAGTCGGCGACCCACCGCGACTTCACCTAGCGCACCCCGATGCCAGGGACGTGTCTCGGAGGTCAGCGGCGACAACCCCAAGATCCGACGCAGCCTGGAGCGAGGCGGCACCATCCGCTGCTCCGCAAGCAGCCTCGACATCACGGCCTGTCCCGGCACCCGGGAGCGCAATGACCCTGTCGGCGCTGGAATGTGTGCGGTGGAGTGTCCCGCAGCCGGGCGGTCGTCCGCCGTGTTGCTCACCAAGGCCCCCTGGATCCGCCGGCACCGAGCCGAGCGTCGAGGAGAAGACTGGCAACGACCGCCGGGCCTTGTCAGCCGTTCCAAATGTTCGATGCCAGGCTCGGCGACGAGCTCGTGTTTGCTGCCTCAAGTCAAGCCGCCGCTTCGGGTCGGGCGAGAGACGACACGAAAAGCGTTTCCGCGGAAACGTTTCCACAGGTACCTCGGGCGTGTCGGCTAGCGTCGTCGCCGTTGTGGCCACCGACACGATGCAGACGATCTCCACGCCAGACGGCGACGCGCGGGTGACGGTGTCGCGCGCGGCCCGCCCGACGCAGACCCTGGTGCTCGGCCATGGTGCCGGCGGCGGGATCGAGGCCCGCGACCTGGCGGCCCTTGCGACGGCGCTGCCCCCGCGAGGAGTGACCGTCGTACGGGTGGAGCAGCCGTGGCGGGTCGCCGGACGCAAGGTCGCGGGCACACCGGCGACCCTGGACCGGGCCTGGCTGGCCGTCCTCGCGGCGCTGCGGATCGACGGTCCGCTGGTCGTCGGTGGCCGGTCGGCGGGGGCCCGGGTGGCCTGCCGTACGGCGGTGCAGGTGGGCGCCGTCGGGTGCGTCGCGCTGGCCTTCCCGCTGCACCCGCCGGGGCGACCGGAGAAGTCCCGCCTCGACGACCTGCTCGCCGCCGGCGTACCGACCCTGGTGGTGCAGGGGGAGCGGGACAGCTTCGGCGGCCCGGAGGCGTTCCCGCGGAAACGGACCGCGTACGCCGTGCGCCGCATCCCCGGCGCGGACCACAGCTTCCGGGTCCCCGCGTCGATGAGCCAGCCGGCCACGCTTGAGCTCGTGGTGACCACGGTCGGCGACTGGCTGCTGCGAACCGGCTGAGCGGCCGGGAATCGTCCGAGCCCGGGCCCTGTTGATGCTAGGTGACCCAATCCTGGAGGACCCACCGATGTACGTCGTAGCGCCGGCCGGTCGCGGCACCGACCCGGCCATGGCCGGCAGGGCCGATTGGCACGGGATGGGCGCCACTGAGCGGGGGATAGCATTGTCGGCAATGACGATGGACGGAACCGACGCCGCGGAGACCACGGACCAGCAGAACGCGCGCTTCGAGCGTGACGCGCTGCAGTACCTGGACCAGCTGTACTCCGCCGCGCTGCGGATGACGCGTAACCCCGCCGACGCCGAGGACCTGGTGCAGGAGGCCTACGCCAAGGCGTACGGGTCGTTCCACCAGTTCCAGGAGGGGACGAACCTCAAGGCCTGGCTCTACCGGATCCTCACCAACACGTTCATCAACACGTATCGCAAGAAGCAGCGCGAGCCCCGTCAGTCCGGCACCGAGACCGTCGAGGACTGGCAGCTCGCGCAAGCCGAGTCGCACATGTCCACCGGCCTCAAGTCCGCCGAGGCCGAGGCGTTGGAGCATCTGCCGGACTCGGACGTGAAGGAAGCGCTGCAGACGATCCCGGAGGACTTTCGGATCGCGGTCTACCTCGCCGACGTCGAGGGGTTCGCGTACAAGGAGATCGCCGAGATCATGGGCACCCCGATCGGGACAGTGATGTCGCGTCTGCACCGGGGTCGTCGACAGCTGCGCGACTTGCTCGCGGACTACGCCCGCGAGCGTGGCCTCGTTCCCGCTGGCGTCGCAGATGAGGAGCCGTCGTCATGAGCTGTGGCAACCCGCACGACGTACCGTGTTCGGAGGTCCTCGACCGCGTCTACGAGTACCTCGACGGAGAGCTCAACAAGGAGCGGGTGCACGAGATCAAGCACCATCTGGAGGAATGCGCACCGTGCCTGCGTGAGTTCGGCCTCGAGGAGGCGGTGAAGTCCATCGTCAAGCGCAGCTGCTCGGACCCAGCACCGGCGGAGCTCCGCGCGAAGGTCATGCAACGCATCTCGATCGTGCGGACCGAGCTGCGCCAGGAGATGTGACTCCCGACTACGACGAAGACCCCGACTCGCTGAGTCGGGGTCTTCTGCATGTCAGGGTCAGGCGTTGGGACGCTTGCCGTGGTTGGCCTTGGTCTTCTTGCGGCCCTTACGTTTGCGCGCACTTCTGCCCATCACAACTCCTCGTGGCGACGATCTCGTCGGCTCCATCCTGACACGAGGGCGCGCCCGCGCCTAACCGGAGAGCTGGCGGTTCAGCGCAGCGAGCACCGAGCGGGCGACTGCGTCAGCCTCGTCGCCGCGGACGACGGCCGCGCCGGTGAGGACCTGCTCCCCGGTGCGGGGAAGGACCATGGTGAGTACGGCGAGGGCGATCTCGCGCGGGCCCACACGATTGACCTCCGCCGACTCCACCTCGCACGGCTGCCCGAGCAGCTCGGCCACCGCGTCGAGGGTTGCGAGTGCGACGAGGCGCGCGCGGTGGCTGTGTCCGGCCGGCCCCTCCGCGCGGCCCTCGAACAGCCTGTCGCCGACGGCGAGGGTCACGGTTGCCTCGGTGAGCCCTCCGCTGCTGCGCACCATGATCGCGGCGATGGCCGGCCGTGGCGGCGCGTCCTCCGTGTCCTCGATGTCCACGATCGGCGGCACGGTCATCACCGGCTCGTCCTCACCGATCTGCACCACCGAGACGATTCGGTGGTCGATGTCGATGTCGTACTGCGCCATCGCGAGGGACTGGACGTCGCGCACGACCTGCTTCGCAGGCTTCCCCGGAGAGGCCAGGACGTGGACCTCGGTCGGGACCGCGTCCGGACCCGTGACCACGCTGGCCGCCCGCACGCCCGGGATCTGGCGGAGGGCGTCCTCGAGCTGAGGCAGCAGGCGCAGGCTGGGCATCCGGAGCGACCTTTCGTCTAGGAGGCGGAATCGGGGCGGCGGGTCGGTGTCGCGGAGATCTCGGTGAGGCCCGCCACGATCAGGCGACTGCGGCGGTCGGACAG
>JAVEDB010000260.1 GCA_030841185.1 Actinomycetota bacterium | reverse complement strand
GGCTTCCTCGCCGGTGTCGGGTTCATTGAGTGCTCCGCCCGAGCATGGTCCGCCGCGCTCGATGCCCTCCGCGAAGTCGCCGACATATTCACCCGGACCAAAATGATCGACCTCGAACAGCTCCTGTGGCCAGTCGACTACGCAGACGCTGCCCTCCAGGTCGGGGCGCTGGATGAGGTCGAGGCCGCCGTCGGGTTCCTGCGCCGCCAGGGCGCCTCCGTTCGGCCCGAGGCCCTCGTAGCGGCCGACAGATGCCACGCGTTGTTGAAAGCCGCACACGGCGACATAGACGATGCCCTTCACGACCTCGTCGCGGTCGTCAACCATGAACGAGCCGAATGTCCCTTTGAGCATGCCCGATCCAAGCTCGCGTTGGGACAGGTCTACCGACGCGCCGGATACAAGGGCATGGCCCATCAGACCCTGCTCGAGGCCGCCGAAGCATTCGGAGTACTCGGTATCCCGCGATGGGCAGAGCGCGCCCGCGACGAAGCCCGCCGAACCGGCCTCTACCCCACGACCGACGAACTCACCGAAACAGAACGCCGAGTTGCCGAGCACGTGGCGTCCGGGCACTCGAACCAGGAAACCGCCGCCGCACTCTTCATGTCCGTCAAGACCGTAGAGGCCAACCTCACCCGGATATTCCGCAAGCTCTCAGTGCGGTCCCGGACCGAACTCGCCAACAGGATCAGCAAACGCGACTCGGCAACGCCTCCCCCAAACTAGGGCCCTTCGTGATCAGTCCGCCGTCGTTGCTGGATACTGCTCAGATCAGCAAGGAGCGGACGAATCGCGCTGTCACTCGGAGCTGGCACCACACGACTGTTGGGATCGAGGTCACCGGCGCCCGGATCCACGGCCCGGCATCACTGGGCGGGTGTCGCCTTCGAGCAGCTGCCCAGGCGTGCTCCCAGCTTGCCCGGATCCCGCTCCTACCTCCGTAGAGCCCGTTTACCTCAGGGTGCGGAAGAACGCAGTGATGTCGTCACCGAGCAGCTGCGGCTCCTCATGTGCGGCGAAGTGCCCGCCTCGCGGCATGCGGATGTACCGCGTGAGGTTGTAGGTCCGCTCGGCCCAGCTGCGCGGTGGCTGGCTAAGGTCTCTGGGGAAGACGGCCAACGCCGTCGGCACCGTCACCGCCTCAACGGGTTGTCGCATCCCCTGCGCGTACTCGTAGTAGGGCCGAAACGAGGTCGTGATGCTGTTCGTGAACCAGTACAACGACGCCTGGGTGAGCACGAAGTCGTCGCTGAACCGCCGGGACAGCACGCCATCGGAATCGGTCCACGCGCGGTACTTCTCGACCAGCCACCCGAGAAGCCCCGCCGGGGAGTCCGACAGCCCGTAGCCCAACGTGACCGGCCGCGTCATCTGCTGGTGCTCGTACGCACCGTCCTGCGCGAACCAGGTCGCCACCGCGTCCAGGTACGTCTGCTCGTCCGAGGTCACACTGGCCGGGTCGACCTCGACCGGGTCGGCGACCGCCAGCAGGTGAATGCCGACCACGGCCTCCGGGTGGGCCTGGCCCAGCATCGTGGTCACACCGGCGCCGAGGTCCCCGCCGTGAGCGGCGTACCGCTCGAAGCCGAGCTCCTCGGTCAGGAGGCGATGCCATATCTCATGGGTCGGCATACGCGGGGGGAGCGACGGCCGCTGAGGAGAGAACCCGAATCCGGGTAGCGACGGGACGATCACGGTGAACGCGTCCTCAACCCGGCCACCGTGCCGGCTCGGCTCGGCCAGCCGCTGAGCGAGCTCGACAACCTCGAGGAACGTGCTCGGCCAGCCGTGCGTGACGACCAATGGCAACGCGTCCGCATGCTCCCCGTCGAACCGCAGGAAATGGACCTCAGTGCCGTCAATGTCGGCGACCTGGTGCGGCAGGGCATTGATGGCAGTCTCCTGCGCACGCCAGTCGTAGTCCGAGGCCCAGTACTGAACGAGCCGCTGGAGTTCCGTCATGTCAGTGCCCGCCTCCCACCTGGTCGACGGCCAGGCGACCGGCCACCGGGTACCTCGCAACCGGGACCGCAAGTCCTCCACGTCCGCATCCGACACGGCCACCTTGAACCCGGGCTTCGCCACGACGGTCTCCCTTGCTCGTCGGATGAGCCAACCAGGAAACGGAGAGCCACGACACTGCTAGCTCCGGGAGCCGCCGAGACGCGCCCGTGAGACAGCCTCACAAGAAGCCTGGGCCGAGGTACCCCTGGAGGCCGACTACTGGTTCCGACCCTGGGATTCCCCCCGAGAATGCTTCCGCTCACCGCATGAGCGTGGGTTCATCACATGAATGCGAGAAGGTGCTCGGCCGACCCGCGGACCGTCCAGCTGAGGCATCCGCCGTTGCTAGCGGGGGCGATGGGGGTCGCTGTGGGGCTGGCACTACCGATCGGTTCCACTGCAAGTGCTGACCGGCGAGCAGGATGCGGCACCTACTCGCGATTGAGGTCCAGCGACCACATCGGCTCGCCGTCGCGCACTTGCCCCGTCGGCAAGAAGCCCCGGCTCCGATACAAGCGCTGCGCACGGTCGTTATCAGGGTGGACGGTGAGTTGAACCTGTCGCGAGCTCGGTCGGCTCTCTGCGACGTGCGCAATCAGGAGCCCCACGGCTGCCGATCCAACTCCGCGCCCTTGCATCGACTCATCAATCGCCAGGTGAAGCAACTCTGTGTGTGCGTGCGCGTGAGCAAGAGCGACTACTCCGACCACCGAGCCCTCGTTGGTCAATGCGAGCGGCTCCCAGTCGAGGTCGCCCGGCCGCACGTACGCCTTGGACAGGATGACCAGGGCGACCGGTTGATGACCAGCGACGAGCCGGACCTGGTCAGGGGATACCTGCACGGCTACGGCGGCCCGCCAGTTGCTCTGATCGATAGGTGCCAGGCAGAGGGGAGGAGGATCTTCCACGGCGTCATCCTCGCCCATGGGTCGCCTGGGGAACCGCTGACTAGCCCGGGCCCAGCGCGGGGAATGACGGATGAGCTCGGTCCCATTCGGCCGCCAAGGCGAGACAGGGTCGGGTGGCAGAGGCTGGCACTACCGATCGGTTCCACATCCGGAAGGCCTGCCCAGCGCCTCAGCGCCCCAAGGCACTTATCGGTTGTCTCGAACACAGCGGTCGAGGCGCGCTGCGACCTCGGCCGGTGTCTCGCCGGCGTTGATGATCGCCCAGGCGCGAGCCAACTCCACGACGTCCTTCGGTGACAGCTCGCGAAGGCCGAACCGATATTCATCCAGCGTCCTGACAAGAACGCCGATCAACGCTTCGCGTGCTTCGTCGTCGGTACGTCGCTCCGCGAGCACCCGCTTGAGAAGCGAGTCACGATGAGCGCTTCACGTCTGCCTGGACATGCCGTCCACGTTAGGGACATGCGCTGCCAGCCGCACTTGAGTTTCGGCCGAAGGCGTCCGGCGGGCACCTACGTCCCGGGCCACGGCTCGATCATTCGCGAGCCGGGCGCGGACCGCAGGCGCAGGTCCAACGTCCCTGCTGGCGCCCTCGGGCCCTTTTGAGGGAGGGTGCCCAGATGACATCGCAGCTGCTCGACCTCAGCCATCGCATCGAGCCCGGAATGTTCACCCACCCGGGGCTGCCTGGCCCGACCTGGGAGGCCTTCCGGACCCGGGAGCAGTATCGGCAGAGCAGCGGCACCGACTTCCAGATCGACCAGGTCACCATGGTCGGTAACACCGGCACGTACCTCGACAGCCCATTCCACCGGTTTGCTGACGGCGGTGACCTGGCCAGCCTCCCGCTGACGGCCGTCGCGGACCTGTCGGCATTCGTCGTCGACGCTCGGCAGACCGGCCGTGGGGTCGGCGCTGACGTGCTCGCTGACGCTCTCGGCGACGCGACCGCGAGGGACGCCTTGGAAGGTGCTGCGGTGCTGCTGCTCACGGGCGGTGACCTGGCCTGGGGCGGCGAGGCGTATGCACAGGACGCGCCGTTCCTCACCGCCGAGGGCACGGCGTGGCTCGTGGAGCATCGGCCGTCGCTGGTCGGCATCGACTCGGTCAACATCGACGACCTGGCAGACCAGACCCGCCCGGCGCAC
>JAVEDB010000235.1 GCA_030841185.1 Actinomycetota bacterium | reverse complement strand
GGCCGCGGCGGCACCCAGTCGACGGGTGGTCCTGCCGGGTGTGGCATCCGGTGCCGGCGAGCGGAGGCTGCAGATCCTCGCGCCGGGAGACTCCGACGTCATCGTGCGGCTGCGGCTGCTGGCCGAGTCCGGCCCCTTCGTCCCCGCGGGGATGGACGTGATCCAGGTGGCGGCCGGCACCGTCGCCGACGTCGACCTGGCGCGCTTCGCGGGCGGCGAGAACACGGCCGTCGAGCTGACCGCCGACGGCCCGGTCACCGCCGGGCTGCTCGCCCGGGTGGGGACGGGCGCCCAGCTGGAGGAGCTCGCCTACACCGCCGCCGCGCAGCCGCTGACCGCTGCCCGGCCCGGGGTGGTCGCGCTCGCGACCCTCGGCGGAGCCACCAGTGGACAGCTCGTCCTGGCCGCGCCCGGGACGGCGTCCGCCACGGTGCAGCTCGCTGCGCTGCCGCCGGGGACCGCCCCGCCGATCGAGGTCACCGTGGCGGGTGGCACCCAGCGGGCCGTCGACCTCGCCGCGCTCACGACCGGGACGGCGGCGGTGAGCATCGTTCCCGCGGCGGGCTCCGCGCCGGTCTTCGTGGCCCGCATCCTCTCCGAGGCTGCGCCCCGCGGTCCGCTGCTCACCGTGACGCCGATCCTGCCCGCGCGCTACACGGTGCTGGTGCCCTCGGTCGAGGGCGACCTGTCGACCGGTCTGCGGGCGCAGCCCTGAGCGGCGGCCGTCAGCCGGCTTCCGGGCCGTAGTCCGGGTCCAGCGTCTCCGGCTCCAGCCCGAGCAGCTCCGCCACCTGCTCGACGACCACGTCCTGCACGAGCGCACCGCGGGCTCGCTCCCCGGACACCCGGGCCTCGATCGGGCGGCGGTAGACCACGACCCGGGCGGGGTCGCCGGCCCCCGCCGGGATGCTTCTCCCGAGCAGAACGGTTTCCGCCGCGCGCGGGCCGTCGACCGGCGGCGGCGGGACGTCCTCGACGGCGAACTCGATGCCGCGCAGCGAATCCGCCCAGCCCACCTCCAGGCGCTCCACCGCGTCGAGTACCAGCTCGTCGAACAGCTCCGAGCGACTGCGCGAGAGCGGCGTCCCGGAGGGCACCAGCGGACCGCGCAACCCACGCCCCCGACGATCGCGGTGCCGACCGGTCATGGATTCAGGTTATTCCGGTGCGTCCGGGCCCGACGCGCCGCGCCAGATGCCGGGTCGTGTCCCCGGGGGTCGCTACCGTTCGGCCTCGTGAGTCCTGTTCGCCGCTGCTCGCGCTCGGCATGCGGCCACCCCGCCGTCGCCACGCTCACCTACGTCTACGCGGACTCCACTGCCGTGCTCGGCCCGCTCGCGACCTTCGCCGAGCCGCACTGCTACGACCTGTGCGTCGCGCACTCCGCCCGGCTGACCGCCCCGCGCGGCTGGGAGGTGCTCCGGCTCGCGCCGGACCCCGCGTCCCTCGGGCCGAGCAGCGACGACCTGGAGGCCCTCGCCGACGCGGTCCGGGAGGCGGCGCGACCCGGGGAGCGGGCGGCGCCGGCCGAGCACGTCGAGCTGGGCCGGCGCGGTCACCTGCGGGTGCTGCGCGACAACGAGACGAGCGACCTGCCGGGCTGAGCAGCCCCCGCAGGGTCGATGTCCGGTTTGTGGGTGAATCGCGCAAAATTCAAGCAATCACGGGTGTGCTGCCGATGAACCGCCGTCATCAGCAGTGCCGTCTTCACCGGTCTATCCCGTCATTGTCATCCGTCCTTTCGCTCGGAGATCCTCATGGCTCGCACCAGTACCGCTGCCCGCACGTCCGTCCCCCTCGGCTCCCTCACCCAGCCGGGAGCCCGCTCCGGACAGGGTTGCCGGGCCTGCGGCAGCCCGCGGGTCACCCGGATCTCGATGAGCCTCACCGACGGCTCGCCCGTGGAGTTCACCTCGTGCCACCGGTGCGAGCACCGCACCTGGGAGGAGCAGGGCGCCCAGGGCAGCGTGCTGCCGGTCGACCGGGTGCTCGACAAGACCCGCAAGATCATCTGAGCCGACCGCTGCGTCGGCCGCGAACCGGCTGGGCCGAAACCCGGCCGGTAGGCTCGCGGCCGTGCCGGACCTGTCCTCGATCGTCAAGGCCTACGACATCCGCGGTGTGGTGCCGGACCAGCTGGACGAGGGCATCGCACGGGCCGTTGGTGCGGCATTCGTCCGGGTGACCGAGGCGGCCGGGCAGGCCGTCGTCGTGGGTCGCGACATGCGCCCCTCCTCGCCGGGGCTGGCAGCCGCGTTCGCCGAGGGCGCCTGCGCGCAGGGTGCCGACGTCGTGGACATCGGGCTCGCCTCGACCGACCAGCTCTACTTCGCCAGCGGTCACCTCGACCTGCCCGCCGCGATGTTCACCGCGAGCCACAACCCGGCCCGCTACAACGGCATGAAGCTGTGCCGAGCAGGCGCGAGCCCGGTAGGCGCCGATTCCGGACTCGCGCAGATCCGGGCGCTCGTCGAGGACGGTGTTCCCCGGTACGACGGGGCGCCGGGCGCACTGCGAACCGAGGACCTGCTCCCGGCGTACGCGAAGCACCTGCGTTCGCTCGTCGACCTGACCCACTCCCGTCCGCTCACCGTCGTCGTGGACGCCGCCAACGGCATGGCGGGCCACACCGTTCCGGTCGTCCTCGAGGGGCTGCCGGTGCAGCTCGTCCCCATGTACTTCGAGCTCGACGGGACCTTCCCCAACCACGAGGCCAACCCGCTGGAACCCGCCAACCTGCTGGACGTGCGGGCCAAGGTCCGGGCGGTCGGAGCCGACATCGGCCTGGCCTTCGACGGTGACGCCGACCGTGTGTTCGTGATCGACGAGCGCGGCGAGCCGGTGACGCCGTCGGCGGTCACGGCACTGGTCGCCGTCCGCGAGCTTGCCCGCCATCCCGGCGGCACGGTGATCCACAATCTCATCACCTCCCGGGCGGTGCCCGAGATCGTCCGCGAGCACGGCGGGGTCCCGGTGCGCACTCGGGTCGGCCACTCGTACATCAAGGCCGAGATGGCCAGGACGGACGCCATCTTCGGCGGGGAGCACTCGGCGCACTACTACTTCCGCGACTTCTGGCGCGCGGACACCGGCATGCTCGCCGCGCTGCACGTGCTGGCCGCGCTTGGCGAGCAGGCCGAGCCCCTGTCGGTGCTCGCCGCGGACTACTCCCGGTACGTCGCGTCCGGCGAGCTGAACAGCACCGTCCATGACGCGGCCGGCCGGACGGCGGCCGTCCGCGCGGCCTTCGACCGGCCGGGGGTGGAGACTGACGACCTCGACGGGCTGACGGTGACCGCGCCCGACTGGTGGTTCAACCTGCGGTCGTCGAATACCGAGCCGCTGCTGCGGCTCAATGTCGAGGCCGCGGACGAGACAACGATGCAGGCGGTCCGCGACGAGGTCCTGTCGATCGTTCGTAAGGAGACATGACGTGCAGCTCGACCCGCAGTTGTTGGAGATCCTGGCCTGCCCGCAGTGCCACTCGACCTTGCGTGTGGACGAGGCGGCGAACGAGCTCGTGTGCACGTCGGCGACCTGCGGGCTGGCCTACCCGGTCCGTGATGACATCCCGGTGATGCTCATCGACGAGGCTCGTCGACCGACCGCATGAGCCTGGGCAACGACGAGTCCGTGCTGGACGACCCGGACGCGCTCGCGGCCGGGGATCCCGGCGGGATGCTGCGGGCCGTCGCGACCGCGGGTGCGCAGCTGCGGGCGGGCGCACTCGGCGCGTCCGAGGCCGACCTCGCCACGGTCGTCGCGGACGGCCGGCCCCGGTCGATGGTCGTCACCGGCATGGGCGGCTCCGGCATCACCGGTGACGTCGTCGCCGCCGTGGGCGGTCCGACCTGCCCGGTCCCGCTGGTCGCGCACCGGGGCTACCGGCTGCCCGGCTGGGTGGGCCCGATGGACCTCGTGGTCGCGGTGTCTGCCTCAGGCCGCACCGAGGAGACCCTCGCCGTCGCCGACGCGGCCCTGCGCCGCGGCTGCCGGCTCGTGACGGTGGGCCAGGCCGGCTCGCCGTTGTCCGAGCGGTCCGCCGGCGGCCGTGCGGTGCACATCGCTGTCGACACCGGCGGCCGGATGCCGCGGACGAACCTGTGGGCGCTGGCCGTCCCGGTGCTGATTCTCGGCGACGCCTTGGGCTTGATGGCGGTCCCCGCCGACGTGCTAGCCGCGGTCGCCGACGACCTCGATCGCATCAGCGGGGAGTGCGCACCGGGAGTGGAGTCCTACGACAACCCCGCCAAGCGCCTTGCCGCCGAGCTGTCCGGAACGCTCCCCTATGTCTGGGGCACCAGCGAGCTGGCGGGGGTCGCCGCCTACCGGGCGTTCTGCCAGCTCGCGGAGAACGCGAAGCACCCCTCGGTGTGGGGTGTGCTGCCCGAGGCGCACCACAACCAGGTCGTCGCGTTCGCGGGTGCATTCGGCACCGGATCCCGCGAGAAGGACGACGACATCTTCCGCGACCGGGTCAGCGACGAGTCCGCGCGGCCGCGGATCCGGCTGCTGGTGCTGCGCGACAGTGAGGAACTGCCGGAGGTGGCGCGCCGACGCGACGCGACGATGCAGCTCGCCGAGGAGTACGCCGTGCCGGCCCAGGAGCTTGCTGCCAGCGGTGAGCACCCGCTCGCCCGGTTGGCCAGCCTGGTGGCGCCGACGGACTTCGCCAGCGTCTACCTGGCGTTGCTGGAAGGCACCGACCCCACGCCGATCGAGCCGATCGACACGCTGAAGGCAAGCATCGCCCGATGAGCGCTGAAGGCGGCGGCCGCGCCATCGTGGCGGCCCTCGGGGCGAACCTCGGCATCGCGGCGACGAAATTTCTTGCGTTCCTGCTGACCGGCTCGTCCTCGATGCTGGCCGAGGCGATCCACTCGTTCGCCGACTCGGGCAACCAGGGCCTGCTGCTTGTCGGTGGGAGGCGGGCGAAGAAGGCTGCCACCGAGGCGCACCCGTTCGGCTACGGACGCGAGCGCTACCTGTACGCGTTCCTCGTCGCCATCGTGCTGTTCAGCGTCGGCGGCCTGTTCGCGCTCTACGAGGGCTACCACAAGGTCGCGCAGCCGCACGGGATCCACAGCTGGCAGTGGGTGCCGGTGGCGGTGCTGGTCGTTGCGGTGGGGCTGGAGTCCTTCTCGCTGCGCACCGCGATCGTCGAGTCCAACCGGGCCAGGGGAGACGCCGGTTGGGTCACGTTCGTGCGGCACTCCAAGGCTCCCGAGCTTCCTGTGGTTCTGCTCGAGGACTGCGCGGCGTTGCTCGGCCTCGTGTTCGCGTTGGTCGGTGTCGTGCTGACGCTGCTCACCGACGACGGGGTCTGGGACGGGATAGGCACCATGGCCATCGGGGTGCTGCTGGTGACCGTTGCGGTGCTGCTCGGCATCGAGACAAAGAGCCTCCTCGTCGGTGAGGGCGCCAACCGCGATGCCGTCGCACGCATCCGGGCTGCCCTGGAGGACGACGACCTGATCGAACGGGTGATCCACATGCGGACGATGCACCTGGGCCCCGAGGAGCTGCTGGTGGCCGCGAAGATCGCCGTCCGTCCGGAGACGCCCGCGTCCGATGTGGCCAGAGCCATCGACGCCGCCGAACGCCGGGTGCGTTCGGCCGAACCGGTCGCCCGGGTCATCTACCTGGAACCGGACATCTTCCGGGCCGAACAGGCGGCCGACGTGCCTCCCTCGCTGGTGCCGCCCACCGACCCTCCGGACCAGCCCGGTGCGCCGGGCTGACCGGGTGTCAGCGTTCGCGTGCCGGCGGGGTCAACCGCTACGCTGGGGGCGAAGGCATCGGCGTCGCTGAGGGAAGGCCCGGAGGGGCCGCGCCGGGCAGCCAGGTACGTATGTGCACCGACCCGATCCGTTCGGGTGCGTGAGCACGCGGCTGCCCGCCCAGCTCGCACGCCATCCACTCGTCAGGAGAGACATGACCGCCCAGACCGATCAGACCACCGCCGACTACAAGGTCGCCGACATCTCCCTCGCGGCCTTCGGTCGCAAGGAGATCCAGCTCGCCCAGCACGAGATGCCGGGCCTGATGGCGCTGCGCGAGGAGTTCGGCGCCAGCCAGCCGCTGCGCGGCGCGCGCATCGCCGGCTCGCTGCACATGACCACCCAGACCGCTGTCCTCATCGAGACGCTGGTCGAGCTCGGCGCCGACGTGCGCTGGGTCAGCTGCAACATCTTCTCCACCCAGGACCATGCGGCCGCGGCCGTCGTCGTCGGCCCCGAGGGCACGCCCGAGAAGCCCGCGGGTGTACCGGTCTACGCCTGGAAGGGCGAGACGCTCGAGGAGTACTGGTGGTGCACCGAGCAGATGCTCACCTGGCCCGACGGTGCCGGACCGAACATGCTGCTCGACGACGGCGGCGACGCGACGCTGCTCATCCACAAGGGGACCCAGTTCGAGGCCGCGGGCGTCGTCCCGGGTGCGGAGGAGAGCGACCCCGAGGAGTACCGCGTCATCCTCGACTTGTTGCGTCGTTCACTCGATGGCGACCCGACGAAGTTCACGCGCATGGGTCAGGCCATCAAGGGTGTCACCGAGGAGACCACCACCGGCGTACACCGCCTCTACGAGTTCGCGAAGGCCGGCACGCTGCTGTTCCCGGCCATCAACGTCAACGACTCGGTGACCAAGAGCAAGTTCGACAACAAGTACGGCACCCGGCACTCGCTCATCGACGGCATCAACCGGGCGACCGACGTGCTGATCGGCGGCAAGGTCGCTGTGGTGTTCGGTTACGGCGACGTGGGCAAGGGCTGCGCCGAGTCGCTGCGGGGCCAGGGCGCCCGGGTCATCGTCACCGAGGTCGACCCGATCTGCGCGCTGCAGGCCGCGATGGACGGCTACCAGGTCACCACCCTCGACGACGTCGTGGGGACCGCCGACATCTTCATCACCGCGACCGGCAACAAGGACATCATCAGCGCCGATGACATGGCCCGGATGAAGCACCAGGCGATCGTGGGCAACATCGGTCACTTCGACAACGAGATCGACATCGCCGGTCTTGCCCGCGTGCAGGGCGTCGTCCGCAACCGGATCAAGCCGCAGGTCGACGAGTGGGTGTTCCCCGACGGCCACTCGATCATCCTGCTGTCCGAGGGCCGGCTGCTCAACCTCGGCAACGCGACGGGTCACCCGAGCTTCGTCATGTCGAACTCGTTCTCCAACCAGGTCATCGCGCAGATCGAGCTGTTCACCAAGACCGACGACTACGACAAGCAGGTCTACGTCCTCCCGAAGCACCTGGACGAGAAGGTGGCGCGCGCACACCTCGATGCGCTCGGCGTGAAGCTGACGACGCTGAGCAAGGACCAGGCGGAGTACATCGGCGTAGACGTGGCCGGGCCCTACAAGCCCGACCACTACCGCTACTGACCCACCCGTGTCGGTGTCACCAGGCTGAGGCGCTCGCGTCTCAGCCTGGTGGCGCGAACGGGCCGGCTGCCCGCTCCTGTAACGGGGCCGGTGCTGGCGCCGGAGGTGGCGAAGCCACGGGTGCGGCAGGCGCCGGCCAGGGCCGCGCTGCCGCCGGGGCCTGGGTGGGAGCCGGCCACGGCGCGGCCGCGAGCCACGGCGGGGGCGCCGCCATCGGCGGGAGCAGCCGCGCGGTCTCGCGGCGCGTCCGCTCGGCGACGACCGCGGCCAGGTAGGCCCAGGCCGGTACGCCGGGGGGCGGCACCGGTGTCGTGACCCGCGCCACCGCGTCCGCGAGCCGGATGCCCATCGCGTCACGCACCTCGGGCGAGAGCTCGCGACCCCGGGCGAGGTACTGCCGGGCAGCGAGTGCCAGGTCGTCGGGCAACCGCGACAGGTCGAGCCCCGCAGCCCAGGCCGCCAACGCCGGCGGCATCGGCGTCACCGGCGCTCCCTGCCGGGGCACCCGCTCGCGGATCACGACCGTCCCGGCGAGGTAGTCACCCAGCCGCTTGCCCCGCGAGGACGCCAGCGAGGTGATCAGGGCGATGGTCCCGGAGCTCAACCACAGCTCGACGATCCCCATCAGTCCGCGGACGAAGGCGTGGCGGAACCGGATCGGTCCGCCGTCCTCGCGCACCACGCGCAGTCCCATGGCGAGTTTGCCGAGGGAACGTCCGCGGGTCAGCGTCTCGAATGTGACCGGGTAACCGAGCCAGACGCCCACGACGAACACCAGCGTCAGCGCCGCGGCCAGCGACTCGTCCGAACCCCCCGCGACGCCGGCCACGACGAACGTGCCGAGCAGCAGCAGGACGACCTGGACGGCGACGTCCAGCCCGAGCGCCAGGGCGCGGCTCGCGAGCTTGGCCAGTCGCAGCTCGAGGACGACGGCTTCGCCCACCACGAGCTCGCTCACCGCGGGCCTCTCAGGCGGCAGGCGATCGTCGGAGCGGTCATGGCATCGCAGGCTAGTGTGCGCCCGTGGATGTCGACGCCTACGTCGCTGCGCACCGCGGTGAGTGGCGGCGGCTCGAGACGCTGGTCGGACGGCGGGGACGCCTCAACGGCGACGAGGTGGACGAGCTGGTCGGGCTGTACCAGCGCGTCGCCACGCACCTGTCCGTCGTGCGCTCCGCGTCACCGGACCCCGCCCTGGTCGGACGGCTCTCGACGTTGGTCGCACGGGCGCGCGCGGCGGTCACCGGGTCGCACTCCGCGGCCTGGAAGGACGTCGCCCGGTTCTTCACGGTGACCTATCCGGCCGCGCTGTACCGCTCGGCCCGATGGTGGGCCTCTGTTGCGGCCGTCTTCTGCGCCGTGGCCGCGATCGTCGGGACCTGGGTTGCGCGCACCCCGTCGGTGCAGGCCACCATCGCCACCCCGGCGGAGATCCGTCAGCTCGTCGACCGGGACTTCGAGAGCTACTACTCCTCGGCGCCCGCCTCGTCGTTCGCGGCCCAGGTGGCCACGAACAACGCCTGGGTCTCCGCGCTGGCGATTGCCCTCGGGGTCCTGATCCTGCCGGTGATCTGGATCCTGTGGCGGAACGCGCTCAACGTCGGGGTCGCGGGCGGCCTGATGGCCGCGAACGGCCGGCTCGACCTGTTCTTCGGGCTGATCCTCCCGCACGGCATGCTCGAGCTGACCTGCGTGTTCGTGGCCTCAGGTGCCGGTCTGCGGCTCGGCTGGTCGTGGATCGACCCGGGGGGCCGAACCCGCTCGGACGCCCTGCGGCAAGAGGGCCTGGCCGCGGGAGCACTGGCGCTCGGGTTGGCGTGCACCCTCGCCGTCTCCGGCGTGATCGAGGCGTTCGTGACTCCCTCGGGCTTGCCGACGTGGGCGCGGATCGGCATCGGGCTGGCCGCTTGGTCGGCCTTCATGGTCTACGTGTTCGTCCTGGGCCGGCGCGCCGCGCTCGCCGGCCATCT
>JAVEDB010000140.1 GCA_030841185.1 Actinomycetota bacterium | reverse complement strand
GCCGGGATAGGACGCGAGCGCTTCCGCGATCAACGTCTCGTTGTGCCCGATGTCGCTCGAGTCGATGTGGTACGCGTCGGCCGTGTCGATCAGCGTGATGCCCGCGTCCAGCGCTGCGTGGATCGTCGCGATCGCGCGGGCACGATCGTCGGGACGACCCTCGATCGAGAGCGGCATCCCGCCGAGCCCGACGGCGCTGACGTGGGTGTTGCCGATGCGGCGGGTCTGCATGGGTCCTCCGGGAGTTCGATTGCCGGGGTAAGTCCTCGCGTTCTCGGAGTTATTCCCCTCCCCATGACCTGCCGGGGCAATCCCCCAGGACGCGGCAGGATGCCGGATGTGACCCAGGTCTCCCGTACGGACGTGGCGGGCGTTGTGAGCCACCTCCGGGCACCCGGAGCGGCCGCGGGTACGCCGGTGGGCCTGGCGATCGGTAGCGGCGTCGTCGGGGTGGCTGCCGGCGACCTGGCATGGGCCGTCGACGGGCCGGCCGCCGAGGTCGTCCGGCTGGTAAGCGAGGCATGCAGCCCGCGGTGGGTCTGGTGGTCGGCGGGCTCCCTCGGGCCGCCCGAGGCCCTCGCCGGACTGGGTGTGACCGCGTGCTGGGATCTCTCGGCGGTGCACCGGCTCGAGCATGGCGGCACCGCCGCGGGTCCCGCCCTGGTCTGGGCCGCGGCGCAGGGGCTCCCGGAGACGGACGTGCCGCGGGCCGGCCAGCTCGACCTGCTGGCGCCACCGGACGAAGCGACAGGGGCCGACGACCCCGAGCAGCCGGTCCGGTCCGACGGCTACCTGCGCCCGGACTGGGCCGAGACCGCGCCGGCGACCCCTGAGCGCGCGGCCCGGTGGGCGGCGCTGGCCCTGCAGGTGCAGGCGGCTCAGCTGCACACCCTGCTCACGCGGCCCGACCCGCGGGCCCGCACGCGCGGCGCCCCGCTCGCGGTGCTGACTGCGTGGTCCGAGTCGGCCGCCGCCCTGCTGGCCGTCGAGCTCGCCGCGGGCGGCCTGCCCCTGGACCGTTCGGTGGCGGAACGCCTGATCACCCGACATGTCGGACCACGGCCGCGGGACGAGGCGGCCGCGGTCCGTGACCGCCGCAGCAGGGACGACGAGGTACGCCGGCACGTCCCGGGCGCCGAGGAGGTGGACCTGCGCAACCCCGCCCAGGTGCGCGAGCTGCTGGGCCGCATCGGCATCGACGTGCCGGACACGCGGTCCTGGCGGCTCGAGCCCCTCCGCGCGGCACACCCCGCCGTGGCCGCGCTGCTGGACTGGCGCAAGTCCGAGCGCATCGCCACGACGTACGGCTACAGCTGGCTCGACTCGCACGTGGCCGCGGACGGGCGGCTGCGTGGCGCGTGGTCCGGCAGCGACGGTGCGGCGGGGCGGATGACCGCCCAGGCCGGGCTGCACAACCTCCCAGCCGAGCTTCGCGCGGCGGTGCTCGCCGAGCCGGACCACGTGTTCGTCCGGGCCGACCTCGGCCAGGTCGAGCCGCGGGTCCTGGCGGCCGTCTCCGGTGATCAGGCCTTCGCGGAGGCCACCCGCAGCCCTGACCTCTACTCCCCCGTGGCCGACCGGCTCGGGTGTGACCGGCCGACGGCCAAGGTCGCGGTGCTCGCCGCGATGTACGGCCAGACCTCCGGCGCCGCGGGCAGCGCCCTGCAGGCCATGGACAAGGCCTACCCCGTCGCCATGCGCTTCCTGCGCGCCGCCGAGGAAGAGGGCAAGGCGGGCCGGGACGTGCGCACCTACGGAGGGCGTCTGGTGCGCATGTACCCGCTGTCGGCCCCGGTGGACGCGGCTGCGGTTGCCGCCCGCGGCCGCTACGCCCGCAACGCGGTGGTGCAGGGAGCCGCCGCCGAGCTGTTCAAGATGTGGGCGGTGACGGTCCGGGCCGCCTTGCGCGCCGACGTGCCCGGCGCCGCGATCGTCCTCTGCCTGCACGACGAGCTGCTGTTGCACGTCCCGCGGCGCAGCGCTGCCGAGGTGGTCACGCTGCTGCGGGCCGCGCTCGCCGAAGCGGCGGGACGGTGGGCGACCGGCAGCCCGGTGGGCTTCGTCGCCGAGGTGGCGACAGTCGACTGCTGGGCCGATGCGAAGGACGCGACTAGTTTGACGACAGCCCCGGTGGTGAGGAGGGCCCCATGAACCCGTTCGAGTCAGTGTCGGCACTCGAGGACGCCAAGCCCCTGGACCGTCTCGTCGGTCCCGTCCGTGAGGGGGTCCGGTCGCTGCTCGGCGGCGGGATCGTGCGGGACGCCCTGCACGGTGTCTGGCTCGGACACCCGTTGCACCCGGTGCTCGTCCAGGTCCCGATCGGCGCCTTCACCTCCGCGGCGATCCTCGACTCCCTGCCCGTCGACGACAGCGCGGCGAGTGCCCTGATCGCGACGGGCATCGTGTCCACCGTCCCGGCAGCCGCCGCGGGCCTCGCCGACTGGTCCGAGATGCACGAGCAGCAGCAACGCGTCGGGCTCATCCACGCAGCCGCGAACACTGTTGCGCTGCTGATGTACGGCGCATCGCTCGCGGCCCGTCGCGGCGGCCACACCGGACGAGGCAAGGCGTGGTCGTACGCGGGGCTCGGGGTGCTCAGCTTCAGCGGGTTCCTCGGCGGCCACCTCGCCTATCGGCAGGCTGCCGGCGCCAACCACGCCGAGGCCGTGCCGCACCTGATCAAGCCGGGCTGGCAGGACCTCTGCGCACTGGACGACCTCGAGGCCGACGGCGTGCCCCAGCACATGACACTCAACAGCGTCGAGCTGGTCGTGGTCCGGCGGGGAGAGCGCATCGACGTCCTCTCCGACCGGTGCAGCCACCTGTCGGGTCCCCTGCACGAGGGCACGGTGTCCCAGGACGGCGCCTGCATCACCTGCCCCTGGCACGGCAGCATGTTCAGCCTGGAGGACGGCTCGGTACGCCGGGGGCCGGCGACCGCTCCCCAACACGCCTTCGACGTCCGGGTCGAGAGCGGCCGGTTGGAGGTACGCCTCCCCGGCGCCGGCTGAGCGACTCCCCGCCCGTCAGATCGTCTGCAGCGGCTTCCCGCGGTCGGCCATCTTGGCGCGGTGCGTGTTGCGCTTCTCCTCGAACCGCGTTGCGGCGTCGTCGAGGCGGGCCATGATCTCGGCCAGCTCCTGACGGGCCTTCTCGCCGTCGCCGTCGAGTCCCTCGAGGTCCCACACGCCCCAGTTGCGCAACACCGGGCTCAACACGTCGTCGTGGTGGATGCGCAGGTCGTAGATGCCGGCCAACGCGATCTGGACGGACTTGCGGGTGAAGTCCTCGATGGTCGAGCCCGGCATCTCGAAGGTCCGGACGACCTCGGTGACGGCGCGCATGGCCTGGTTGGGGGCGATGGCGAGCGCCGCCCCGAGCAGGTTCCGGTAGAAGACCATGTGCAGGTTCTCGTCGACCGCGATGCGCGCGAGCAGCTGCTCGGCAACAGGGTCGCCGGTGATCTTCCCGGTGTTGCGGTGTGAGATCCGGGTGGCCAGCTCCTGGAACGAGACATAGGCCAGCGACCGGAGCAGGTCGTTGTGGTTCGCCGACTCGAAGCCGGCTCCCATGTGCGCCATCCGGGCTCGCTCCATGGCGATCGGGTCGACCGAGCGAGTCACGAGGAGGTAGTCGCGGATGGCGATCGCGTGTCGCCCCTCCTCGGCCGTCCAGCGGTGCACCCAGTTGCCCCAGGCGCCGTCGCGGCCGAAGACGGTCGCGATCTCGTGGTGGTAGCTCGGCAGGTTGTCCTCGGTGAGCAGGTTCTCGATGAGGCTGGTGCGGGCCACCTCGGTCATGGCCGAGTCCTCGGGCGCCCAGGCGTCGCCGCCCAGCACCCCCTCGAAGTTGCGGCCCTCCGCCCACGGAACGTACTCGTGCGGCATCCACTCCTTCGCCATGTCGAGGTGGCGGTCGAGGTTGGACTCGACGACGGGTTCGAGCTCGCGCAAGATGTCGATCTCGGCCAGGCGGGTGGTGGTGGAGGTCGTCACGGATGGCTCCTCAAGACGGTCTTTACCTACGGTTACGTCACCGTAGGTATGCCCACGGTAGCCCCTTGGCACACCAGGGCCAACCGGATCGTCAGACGACGCTGCTTCCGGCGTACGGAGCCGCCCGGCCGATCGCCCAGTCCCGCAAGGTCCCGACCGCGACGGACAGCGGCTCGGCACTGGCGAAGAGGAAACCCTGGCCGATGAGGCAGCCGGATCCGCGGAGCCGCTGGACCTGGGTCTGCCGCTCGATGCCCTCGGCCACGACGGAGAGGTTCAGCGCGGAGCCCATCAGCAGGATGGCCTCGACCAGTGCGGCGGCGCGTGGGTCCGAGTCGATGTCGCGGGTGAACGTGCGGTCGATCTTGATGATGTCGACCGGTAGGTGCTGCAAGTAGCCGATCGACGAGAACCCGACGCCGAAGTCGTCGATGGCGAGCATCGCGCCCAGCGCCTTGAGCTGACGAAGCATGGCCGCGGACTCCTCGTCGTCCTGGACGACCACGGTCTCGGTCATCTCGAGGACGAGGCGGCTGTCGCCCAGGGCGGCCACCGCCCGGCGTACGGCGTCGGCGAAGCTGGGCTCGCGCAGCTGGTGGGCGCTCATGTTGACGCCGATGTTCAGCGGGTGGCCGGCCGCCTCGACGAGGATCTGCGCGTCCGCGACGACCTGGGCGAGGACCCGCTCGCCGAGCTCGACGATGAGACCACTCTCCTCAGCGGCATGGATGAAGGCATCCGGCAGCACCAGGGTGTCGCCACGCTGCCAGCGCACAAGTGCCTCGACGCCGTCGATCCGGTCGTTCTCGAGGTCAACGACCGGCTGGTAGTGCACGACCAGTTCCTCGGCGATCCCCCGGCGCAAGGCCTCGATGAGCTCGAGTCGACGGATGTTCTCCTCGCGCAGGGACGGTTGGTAGACGAAGAAGCGGTCCTTGCCCAGGGCCTTCGCTCGGTACATCGCCATGTCGGCATCGCGGAGCAGGCCCGAGGCGTCGTCGTCCGGCGCCGCTATGGCGACCCCGATGCTCGTGCCGACCACCACGTCATGACCGGCGATGACGATCTCCGAGCGCAGCGCCGCCAGAATGCGTCCGGCCAGCTCCTCGACGTCCTCAGGACGTCCCACGTCCTCGAGCAGGACCGCGAACTCGTCGCCACCCAGGCGCGCTACCGAGTCGGCCTCGCGCACACAGCTCACCAGCCGCTGGGCCACCGTGTTGAGCAGGTCGTCCCCGGCCGCGTGCCCGAACCGGTCGTTGACGGCCTTGAAGCCGTCCAGGTCGAGGAAGAGGACGGCGATGCTCGTCCCCTGCCGTCGCGACCGGGCCACCGCATGCTCCACGCGGTCCAGGAAGAGCGTGCGGTTGGGCAGGCCGGTGAGCGAGTCGTGCCGGGCGAGCCGGTCCATCTCCCCGACCAGGATGAGCCGGGCGAACGCTTGCTCACCGACCGTGGACAGCGCCTCGAGGGCCTTCTGGTCGGCCTCGACGGATGCCCGCGCGCGGTCCCGCGCCGGAGCGACCAGCCAGAGCACCCCGTCATCGGTGCGGACCCGAGCCCCGATCTCTCGGTCGGTCGGCGCCGCCTCGTGCAGGTCCGCCCCGTTCAGCACGACCGTCCGGGCGTGGCTCCGCAGCACCTCCAGCAGCTCAGCGCGCGACTGGAGCCCCTGTGCGGCCGCGGCGGCGTCGAACAATGCGGCTAGCCGGCGGCGGTGCTCAGTGCCCCGAGAGATCGCTCGGGTCGCGACCAGGATGGTGAGGACCGGCACGGCCAGCAGGATGCTCGCCCAGCCGGGCAGTCCGCGCGCCACAAGAGCGCCCAGGTAGCCAAGGCTGTCGATCGAGACGAAGATCCCGAGGGCCACGAGTCCGCCGCCGTGCAGCAGCGAGTCGAGGATCGGGCTGCGCTCCTCGATGGCGATCGAGATCGCCGAAAGCACGTAGTCGACCATGAAGTAGACCGCGCAGCCGAGGCCGACGGCCATCAGCTCACGCGGGGAGGTCAGCTTCAGCGCGTCCAGGGACGCCATCGTCCATAAGGCCACCGCACCGGCGAGGATGCCCAGGCCCATGTTGAAGAACCGCACGTGGATCCGCTTGTGACCGGTCAGTTGTGAGGCCGTCTGCCCGAGCGCCCAGACCGCGAGCGCCGTACCGGGGCCGGCGAAACAGGCCAGGAAGACCAGCACCGCCGAGTCGAACCCAACCTCGATCCCCCCGGCGGCGCGCGGCAGGACGAGGGGGAAGCGCGCCATGAGCACGATGACGGGAACACCCAGGACGAGGGCCAACACCGGCCGATCACCCAGGTTGGACAGCTCCGATTCGAGGATCGCGAGCATGCCGATGACCAGGCCCGACACCGCAACCACGGCATCGAAGACCCAACTGAGGGCGCCCTTGCGCTCCGCCGGTGCCGACATCCCACCTCTTCCGGTCCCTTTGCCTATCGACCGGATGGGGTTCCGGGTGTAGCGCTGCCCCCGCGGCGCCCACCCGGCCCTGCCTAGCGCGACCCCGCAGGCAGGTACTTGCGCTCCGGCGCCCCCACGTACACCTGGCGGGGGCGGCCGATCTTGGTGGCCGGATCCTCGATCATCTCCCGCCACTGGGCGATCCACCCCGGGAGCCGACCCATCGCGAACAGCACCGTGAACATCCGGGTGGGGAACCCCATGGCCTTGTAGATGACCCCGGTGTAGAAGTCGACATTCGGATAGAGCTTGCGCTCCACGAAGTAGTCGTCGGCGAGCGCCGTCTCCTCCAGCTTGATGGCGATGTCCAGCAGCGGATCGCTCTTGCCCATGCCCTTCAGGATCTCGCCACTGGCTGCCTTCACGATGGATGCCCGGGGGTCGTAGTTCTTGTAGACCCGGTGGCCGAAGCCCATCAGCTTGACCCCCGGCTCCTTGTCCTTGACGCGGCGTACGAAGGCGTCGACGTCCCCGCCGTCCTCCTGGATGCGCTGCAGCATCTCGAGGACCGCCTGGTTGGCGCCCCCGTGCAACGGCCCGAACAGTGCGTTGACGCCCGCGGACACGGACGCGAACAGGTTGGCGTTGCTGGACCCGACCAGGCGCACCGTCGACGTCGAGCAGTTCTGCTCATGGTCGGCGTGCAGGATGAAGAGCATGTCGAGGACCCGGGTCATCGTCGGGTCGACCTCGTAGGCCTGCGCGGGCACCCCGAACGTCATCCGCAGGAAGTTCTCCACATAGCCCAGCGAGTTGTCCGGGTAGAGCAGCGGCTGCCCGACGGCCTTCTTGTACGCGTAGGCAGCGATGGTCGGCAGCTTGGCCATCAGCCGGACCGTGGACAGGTCCACGTGGGCCTCGTCGAAGGGGTCCAGGCTGTCCTGGTAGAAGGTCGACAGCGCGCTGACCGCGGAGGACAGGACGGCCATCGGGTGGGCGTCCCGCGGGAAGCCCTCGAAGAACCGGCGCAGGTCCTCGTGCAGCAGGGTGTGGACCCGGATGCGGTCGGCGAAGTTCTGCAGCTCCGCCTCGCTGGGCAGCTCCCCGTAGATGAGCAGGTACGAGACCTCGAGGAAGGTGGAGCCCTCCGCGAGCTGGTCGATGGGGTAGCCGCGGTAGCGCAGGATGCCCGCGTCCCCGTCGATGAAGGTGATCTTGGAGGCGCAGGACCCGGTGTTGACGAAGCCCGGGTCGAAGGCCACGTGCCCCGTCTCCTTGAGCAGGTTGGTCACCTCCAGGCCGGGCGGACCCTCGGTCGCCTCGACGACCGGGAGGGAGAGCTGCCCATCGGGGTGCTTGAGCGAGAAGTCAGCCATGCGATCACCTTTCCCTGGCGTCCGGCGACGACACGCATCGTCGCAGACCTCCCTGGGCCGGCGCGGCGGGCTTCGCGCGAGGTCACGGCAGCGCGACCGTGACACCGCCGACCGGCGCCGGCTCGTCCATCGCCATCAGTGCCGGGCCGGCCTCCTCGAGCGAGATCCGCCGGGTGACGAGCAGGTCGGGACGCAGCCGGCCGTCCGCCACGAGGGCCAGCATCTCGTCGTACGCGTGTGCCGCCATCCCGTGGCTCCCGACCAGCTCCAGCTCGTAGGCGATCACCCGTGCCATGGGCACCGGTGGGTGCCCCAGGGCCGGGGGCAGCAGTCCCACCTGTACGTGCCGGCCGCGGGTGCGCAGGCTGCGCACGGAGGCGGCGCAGGTGCGGTGACTTCCGAGCGCGTCGAGGGACACGTGCGCGCCACCGCCGGTCAACTCGCGTACGGCGGAGCCGACATCGGGCCCGTCGGCGGCGTCCACGGTCGCCGTCGCACCCAGGTGGCGAGCCATCTCGAGCGCCGGCGCCGACACGTCGATGCCGACGACCCGGGCACCGGCCGCCACCGCGATCATCACGGCGGACAGCCCGACGCCCCCGCAGCCATGCACGGCGACCCACTGCCCCGGCTGCACCCGGCCCTGGGACAGGACCGCTCGATAGGCGGTGGCGAACCGGCAGCCGAGACTCGCCGCCGTCGCCGCGTCCATTCCGTCCGGCAGCGCCACCAGGTTGACGTCGGCGTTGTCCAGGGCCACCAGCTCGGCGTAGGAACCCCAGCCGGTGAACCCGGGCTGGGACTGCTCGTCGCAGACCTGCTGGTTGCCGCTGCGGCACTGCGCACACCGCCCGCAGGCGCAGACGAACGGCACCGTCACGCGGTCGCCGGGGCGCCACCCGCGTACGCCGGGGCCGACCGCCTCGACAACCCCGGCCAGCTCGTGGCCGGGCACGTGCGGCAGGACGATGGTCGGGTCGTGCCCGGCCCAGGCGTGCCAGTCACTGCGGCACAAGCCGGTCGCCTGCACCCTGATGACGGCGCCGTGCTCCCCGGGCGACGGGTCCGGCATCTCGCGGACCGCCGCCGGCCCCCCGAACTCGTCGTACACGACCGCCCGCATCCCCGCATTCGACCACGTGGGGTATGCGAGTGCGTGGCCTACTCCGGCGAGAGCTCCAGGAACGAGAT
>JAVEDB010000206.1 GCA_030841185.1 Actinomycetota bacterium | reverse complement strand
CTCGAGGCACTCCCGGGGGTCGAACCGCTCGACGAGCAGCGCGGTTGCGCCGGTGCGGGCGACCATGCCCAGGCCGGCGTTCAGTCCGTAGATGTGGAAGAGCGGGAGGACGAGCAGGACGACGTCGCCCGCGACCATCGGCGTCGGCTCGAGACGCAGGCACTGCTCGTGGTTCGCCATCAGTGCGCGGTGGCTGAGCCGCGCGCCGCGCGGGCGGCCGCTCGTGCCCGACGTGAACAGCAGGACGGCGAGGTCCTCGCCGCCCGTGGTGTCCGGCGGCGGTGGCGCGGACCGTCCCGACGCGAGCAGCGCGTCATAGCCCGCCCCGTCGACGAGTGCGCGGCGCGTGTCCGCGACCGCCTCTTCGAGCACCGGATGGGTCGCCGGCTCGGTGAGGACCGCGGCGGCGTCGGCCTCGCCGAGCAACCTCGCCATCTCCGGCGCGGTGTACCCGGGGTTGAGCGGCACAGCCACCAGCCCGGCGCGAAGGATGGCGAAGTACGACGTGACGAATGCCGGGGTGTTGGAGAGAGCCAGCGCCACACGCGCTCCCCTGCCGAGCCGAAGATCCTTGCGCAGCGCGGCAGCGAGCGCGTCCACATCGGCGTCGAGCTCGGCCCAGCTGATCCGCCCACCCGCGTGCCTGACAGCGTCCGAATCGGGGCGCTCACGCGCGCTGCGGCGCACCTCGTCCGCGAGGTTCGCCCCCGCGCCGAGCGTTTCGCGGGCTGCCACCGCCCGAGTCTCGCATAGCCGATAACCATCCCCGGACAGCCGGGCGACTAGGCCGTTCGGGTGAACGCCGCCTCAAGCATGTGCCGCGATGCCCCGACGTCTGACGGGAGGACAAGGCCGAACGGCCAGCCCGGATAAGGAGGTGTCGGCGTGCACCGCACCCGTCGTACGGTCGGAATCTTCGTCGCCACTACCCTGCTGGCCTCCGCGCTCACCGCGTTGAGCGGCGCCCCTGCGGGCGCGACAGGCAGCGGCTCGGGCAGCATGGTCGCGGCCGTGAACGCGGCCCGCGCATCCGCCGGCCGGAGGCCTCTGTCGAACCGCTCGGACCTGGCCGCGGTCGCCTACCAGTGGTCTCTGCACATGGCCGCGACGAGCACCCTCCAGCACAACCCCAGCCTGACCAGCCAGGTCAGCGGATTTCGCTGGGTCGGGGAGAACGTCGGCTACGGCCCCAGCTGGTCCGCCGTCGAGACGGCGTTCATGAACTCGCCGCACCACCGGTCGAACATCCTCGACAGTGACTACACCCAGATCGGCGTGGGCATCGTGGTCCGCAACGGTCGGGTGTGGGTGACCCAGGTGTTCAAGTCGCCTTTTGGTGCCACCACGACTACCACCGTGCGCAAGCGCACCGTGAGCAAGCCCGCCGCGCGCACCTCCTCGGTGTCGCGGGCGGCCACCCGGCCGAAGCCCGCTGTCCGGCCCAAGCCCGCGCCCACACCCGCGCAGCTGCTCGCCAGCCGAATCACCTCGGCCGAGGCGGCATCGCGCAGTCATCCCGCGGGCGACGACCCACTGGTATCAGCGCTGGGCTTCACCGACGCGATGCGCACCGTCGGCGGCTGAGCCGCCCCGGCTGACTACGCTGCGGCCATGGTCCGACTGCGACGCGGGGGATCAGACCCGCGGCCTGCGGACAACGAGGCCGTCACCGCCGGCGTCGCAGCCGCAGCCGCAGCCGAGGTGGAGGCGGCACTCGAGGTCCCTATCGACCCGCACGCAGCTGCCTTCTTCGACGTCGACAACACGATCATGCAGGGCGCTTCGATCTTCCATCTCGCCCGTGGCCTGTACGCACGCAAGTTCGTCACGTTCCGCGACATCGCGCGCTTCGGCCGCCAGCAGGCCCGCTTCCGGCTGCTCGGCCGCGAGAACCCCGCGCACGTGCGAGAGGCGCGCGAGTCGGCCCTGTCCTTTGCGGCCGGACACCGGGTGGAGGAGCTCACCGCCATCGGTGAAGAGGTGTTCGACGAGGTGATGGCGGCCAAGATCTGGCCGGGCACCCGGGCGCTGGCGCAGATGCACCTCGACGCCGGGCAGCGGGTCTGGCTCGTCACGGCGACACCCGTCGAGGTGGCCCGGGTGATCGCGGCGCGCCTCGGGCTCACCGGGGCGCTCGGGACCGTGTCCGAGACCGTCGACGGGGTCTACACCGGACGGCTGGTCGGCGAGATCCTGCACGGCGAGGCCAAGGCCGAGGCGGTCCGGGCGCTCGCCGCGCGAGAGGGCCTCGATCTCGACCGGTGCGCGGCGTACAGCGACTCGGCCAACGACATCCCCCTGCTCTCCCTGGTGGGCCAGCCCTGCGCGATCAATCCGGACACCAAGCTGCGGGCGCACGCCAGGGCCAACGGCTGGCGGGTCCGCGACTACCGGACCGGCCGGAAGGCGGCCAAGATCGGGCTCCCGACGGCCGCCGGGCTCGGCGCGGCGGCCGGCGCCGTGAGCGCCACGATGGCCGCCCGGAGGCGCCGTCACTGACTCGGGCGATGGTGGCTGACCTGCTCCGCCGCGTAGGGTCGTTGGGTTCCAGACGTTCGCCAGCAGGTCCGTGCGGGTATCCCGCATGAGTCGTCTTCGCCGCCCGGAAAGGAGACGCGTGCTTCGAGCGGTCTCCGCCGACCGGGACGGGCTCAGGCAGCTCCGGAGCCTCGTCGGCCAGGCGTTGCAATGCCCGGGAGCGCCTTGCCTCGCCGCGGCAGGGGGCTTCACTCCGGCCGGGGCCCGTCCTACCCCCGCAGGCGTGCTCGCCATGGTCCGGTCCGCCGGCGGGACGGTGGCTGGGGGACGTGGGGGGCCGACGAGCGAGGACCCGTCCCAGGTCCGAACCGAGGCGCTGCTGACCCTCGCCCAGCGGGGCGACGGCGAGGCGTTCGGCCAGATCTACGACCTGTACGTCAGCCAGGTCTACCGGTACCTCTACTACCGGGTGGGATCCCATCCGTTGGCGGAAGACCTCACCTCCGAGACCTTCCTTCGCGCGTTGCGGCGGATCGACTCGTTCTCCTGGCAGGGCCGCGACATCGGCGCCTGGTTCATCACCATTGCGCGCAACCTCGTCACCGACCACTTCAAGTCCAGCCGGTTCCGGCTGGAGGTCAGCACCGGCGACATGCTCGACACGGACCGGGCCGACGAGGGGATCGAGCAGGAGGTCCTCGACAACCTGGACAACGCAGCCCTGCTCGAGGCCGTCCGGGCGCTGAAGCCGGACCAGCAGGAGTGCATCGTGCTGCGCTTCCTGCAGGGACTATCGGTCGCGGAGACGGCGGCTGTCATGAAGCGGTCGGAAGGCGCGGTCAAGCAGCTTCAGCTGCGCGCCGTTCGATGCCTCGCCAAGCTGCTGCCCGGGGACCTGCGATGACCGGTCCGGCGGCCGTAACCGCCCTGCTGCCCCCTCGTTCTCATGGCGGGGCCGGGCCGCAGGGGCCGGGACGCGAGGACAAGGACGGGGGGCGCCGACTGTGATTGCTGACATGGTGCAGTTGCCGGCGCAGCGACGACGTGCCCAGGAGTTCGCCGAGCTCCTCGAGGGGCGGCGCGACGTCGTGGGCCATGAGCTCGAACCCCTGGTCAGGGTCGCCGCGACTCTGCGCCCGGCCCCGCTCGAGCCCGCGTCCGACTTTCGTAGTGAGCTCCGGGCCCGGTTGGTCGCCGAGACCGAGCGGGCGGTGGCCCCGCTCGTCGTCCCGCAGCCCCGCACCGGAGGCACCGCCACCGCACGGCCGCCGCGCATGCGTCAGGCCGTGGCCGCGCTCGTCGCGACGACTCTCGTCGGTGGCGTCGGCGTGGCAGCGGCGAGCACCCGAGCCGTCCCCGGCGACGCGCTGTACGGCCTCAAGCGGGGCATCGAGTCCGCCGAGCTGAGCCTTGCCAGGTCCGACATGTCCCGCGGTCGGGAACTGCTGGAGCAAGCCGACCACCGGCTCTCCGAGGCGGAGGCCCTGGCCGCGTCGGGCTCGGCTGACGAGGCCACGACCCGCGGGCACATCCGGGCTGCGCTGGAGGACCTGGACACGACCTTGCGCGCCGGGGCCGACGCACTTAACCGGTCCTACCGCGACACCGGCGACGCGGCCGCGCTCACGGTGCTCGACGGCGTCGTGACCGGCCAGCGCCAGCGGGTCGACGCCCTCATCGCCCGGCTCGCCCGGCTCGACCCCCCGGCCACGGGGCTGCGCGACCAGGCCGAGGAGATCGCCGCGCTGCTCGACTCCCTGCACGCGGACGCCGCGCGGACCGCCGAGTTGGCGACCGCCGCGGCGGAAACTCCGGTGCAGTTGGCACAACCCGCAGCTCCCGCCCGCGATGGCTGGGAGGTCAGCCGGGTCGCCGGGTGGATCGTGAGCGGCGCGGCGGGGACGTCCGCCACCTCGCCGTCGGGAGGCGGCGTGTCGTCGGTGGCGTCCGGCGCCACGTCCTCCTCCGGCAGTGGCGGCCTGGTGGGGAGTGTGGTCGGGCCGGTGACGAGTGGGTCGACAGCGCCCACTGCATCAGGGGTAACCGTCCCGTCGGTCGCTGTTCCGGTGCCGACGGTCAGCGCTCTGCCGGTGCCAATCCCGACGGCGGCCGTGGTCCCGACGAAGATCGCGGTCCCGACGACAACCGGTGGGCTGCCCTGCGTACCGATCCCGGGCATCACCAGCTGCTGAGGTCTTAGAAGAAGACCGATCGTCGCTGCATGAGCAGTCGGTACAACGTGTGCTGGATGGTTTCCCGCACCTGGTCGGTGATGTTGAACACCAGCATCGGGTCCTCGGCGGCGTCCGGTGCGAACCCGTCGGTCGCGATGGGCACACCGAACTCGATGATCCACTTGCTCGGCAGCGGGATCATGCCCAGCGGCCCGAGCCACGGGAACGTCGGCGTCACCGGGACGTAGGGCATGCCCAGCAGCCGGGCCAGCGTCTTCATGTTGCCGAGGATCGGATAGATCTCCTCCGCCCCGACGATCGAGCAGGGCACGATCGGCACTCGCGTCTTCAACGCCGCGGAGACGAAGCCACCGCGACCGAAGCGCTGCAGCTTGTACCGCTCGGAGAACGGCTTCCCCACGCCCTTGAAACCCTCGGGCCACACCCCGACCAGCTCGCCTCGGCGCAGCAGTCGTTCGGCATCCGCGTTGCACGCGAGAGTGGTCCCGCTCTTGCGGGCGAGCTCCCCGATGACCGGCGTCTGGAACACGAGGTCGGCGCCCAGCATACGCAGGTGACGGTGGGCGGAGTGGTGGTCCAGCAGCGCCAGCTGGGTCATCACCGAGTCGAGGGGGACGGTTCCCGAGTGGTTGGCGACGACGAGGGCGCCGCCCTCGGCCGGGACGTTCTCCAGGCCACGGGTCTCGACCCGGAAGTAGCGCTCGTAGAGCGGGCGCATCATCGCGAGCAGGACCTTGTCGGTCAGCTCGGGATCGAAGCCGAAGTCGTCGACCTCGATGTCGCCGGTGAGCCGGCGGCGCACGAAGGCGAGACCACCAGCGATCCGTCGTTCCCACTCCGATGCCTCGGGTCCGGTCAGGATGCTGGCATCGTCCCCGTCCGGCTCGGTGGCCGCGGAGAGCTCGTCGAAGGCAGCCGGTGCGGAACCCGCGGGAGGCGTTGCCGCTGCGGAGGACCGGGCCGGGCGCTTCGAACGGGCCCGGCTCGGCCCGGCTGCCCCCGGCGTACCCGTCGTTGGTTCCGGGGTCGCCTCGGCACCCACCTTCGCCTTACGGGTGCGCGCGGCCGGCTTGCTGCGAGCCGCGCCGCTGCCGCCTTTGCCCGCGGTGGTCGCGGCCGCTGCCGCGGCAGCGCTGGCGGGGTCGATGAGAGGCGAGGTCGTACGCCGGCGGGAGCGCTCCCCCGTCGCGCGCGCGGCACCGGCGGCCACCGCGTCGCGAGCCGAGGGCTTCGGGGTGCGGCGGCGTCGCTCGCCGCCGTCGATGGGGATCACCCGTGCGTCAGGCATCGATGCCTCCCGGCTGGGCCGGCGCCGATCCGGTGTGTACGAGGACGTCGAGGAGGCGGCGTTCGACGGCGCCGACCACATCCGGCGAGAGCGGCCCGGAGACCTGCTGCTGCGCGACGAAGTCGTCGAAGGCGGCCACCGTGCTGTAGCGCGGCTCGAACCCGAGCACCGTCTTCATCCGGGCAGTGTCCACGACGCGGCCGTGGGTGAGGAAGCGCATCTGCTCGGGTGAGAAGTCAGCGACGCCGAGCCGGCGCAGCACCTGACCGATCCACGGCGCTGCCGGCTGCGGCAACGGGAGTCCGGGGCGGCCGGCCCGTCGGATCGCCTGCCACAGGGTGATCACTCCGTCGCCGGCGATGTTGAACGTGCCGGGATGCTCGTCGAGCGTCGTACGCCAGAGAACCTCGAGGCCGTCGCGCTCGTGCACGAACTGAAGGCGCGGGTCGAAGCCGAGCACGGTCGGGACCACCGGCAGCGAGAAGTACGCCGTCAGGGCCGTCTGCACCTTGGGACCGACGAAGTTCGCGAACCGCAGCGTCGTCACCGAGACGTCGGGGCGGCGCCGGGCGAACCCGCGCACGTAGCTCTCGACCTCGACCGAGTCCTTGGCGTAGCCGGTGCGGGCCAGCGCGTTCGGCTCCAGGTCCTCGGTGAACATCGAGGGGTCGCGCGGCGAGGAACCGTAGACGGCGGTGGACGACTTGACGACCAGCTTGCGCACGCTGGGGGCCTTCTGGCAGGCCGCCAGCAGCTGCATGGTGCCGATGACGTTGATCTCCTTCATCGTCGCCCGGCCGCCGGCGCCGACAGGGGTCGCGATCACCGACATGTGCACGACGGTGTCGACCTCGGCCTGGCTGATCACCTTGCTGATGATCGGGTTGCGGATGTCGGCGCGGACGAACTCGGCGTCACCGAGGTCCTGCTTGGGCGGAACGACATCGACGCCGATCACCCGGGAGATGTCGGGGTCGGCCTGGAGGAGCTGGGCGAAGCGCCCACCGAGGTAGCGGGAGACACCGGTCACCATCACGACCCGTCCCACGCGGCGTACCTACTTCTTGTTGCGGCGCTGGACGCGGGTCTTCTTCAGCAGCTTGCGGTGCTTCTTCTTCGCCATGCGCTTGCGGCGCTTCTTGATGACCGAACCCACCAGGGGACCCTCTGCTCTGTCGACGGAAGCCGTCAGCCTACCCCGCAGGCCGGTTCAGTCTTCTCACCCGTCTCACCCCACGAGGCGTAACGGTGCGGCAACAGTCCTGCAGGACTGTTGCCGCACGGCCTCGCCTACCCCACGTGGTCGAACGGGAGGGAGGGACGGGTCAGGCGGTGTCGACGTAGGCGTGGTCGAGGTACTCGTGGACCGCTTGCTCGGGGACGCGGAAGGACCGGCCCACCCGTACGGCGGGCAGGGTGCCGGCGTGCACGAGGCGGTAGACGGTCATCTTCGACACCCGCATGACCGAGGCGACCTCGGCGACGGTGAGGAACGTGACCTCGGACAAGGGCCGATCAGGACGGTCGGACGAGCTGCGAGCAACCATGGCGCACCGGACTTCCAGCACGTGACGGGCGCCGGCTTCCCCTCCGGCAGCACTCCAGTCGCACGCGCTCTGGCCCTCAGCGTAGGGGCGGAAGTGCCTGGTGGGAAAGGGGATGCCCGAGATCACCCGGTTGGCCCCCGTCCCGGCGGCTCGGCGACGACGTCGGCCGAGAGGCTCAGACCGGCACGGTGGACCACGCGCCGGACAGCGGCGCGACGACCGGGCGGCTGAACAGGAACCCCTGCGCGAGGTCGCAGCCCAGCGTTTCCAGCGCCAGCCGGGTCGCCTCGTCCTCGACGCCCTCGGCGACGACGTCCAGCCCCAGGCTCTGCCCGAGGGCCACCGTCGAGTTCACGATCACCCGGTCGCGGTCGTTGCTCATCATGTTCGCGACGAAGGATCGGTCGACCTTGAGCTCGTGGACCGGGAGCCGCTTGAGGTAGGCCAGCGAGGAGTAGCCGGTCCCGAAGTCGTCGATCGAGAGCCGGACCCCGGCCTCGTAGAGCCGCGTGAGGACGGTCAGGGCGCGCTGCGGGTCCT
This sequence comes from Actinomycetota bacterium, assembly GCA_030841185.1. GTDB lineage: Bacteria > Actinomycetota > Actinomycetes > JACCUZ01 > JACCUZ01 > JAVEDB01. The sequence continues at coordinate 501 of JAVEDB010000206.1, read as the reverse complement.
CCATGATCGTGGTCTCGGTGATCTCCAGACCGAGCAGCCCCGGAGCGACGTCGTACTCCGTCAGCAGCGCGAGCACCCGGTCCGGGAAGTCCAGGTTGAGCAGGCTGCGCGTCGATACGTTGACCGCGACCGCCATCGGGTTCCCGCCGTCGCACCACGTGCGCACCTGCTTGAGCGCGCTGCGCAGGACCACGTCGGTCAGAGGGTGGATCAGGCCGGTCCGCTCGGCCATCGGGACGAAGTCGACCGGGGGCAGCAGTCCTCGCGTCGGATGCTCCCAGCGGACCAGGGCCTCGAAGCCCTTCACTGCACCGGTGCGCAGGTCCAGCTTCGGCTGGTAGTGCAGGACGAGCTGGTCCTCGTCGATCGCGGTTCGCAGGTCGGCGAGCAGTTGCAGCCGTTCGGTGCTGTGGTGGTCGTCGGCCCGGTCGTAGAGCGCGATGCCGGCGTGGCTGCGCTTCGCGACGTACATCGCGATGTCCGCGTGCTGGAGCAGGACGT
>JAVEDB010000188.1 GCA_030841185.1 Actinomycetota bacterium | reverse complement strand
GGAGCACGGGGGTCTCCGGGTCACGTCCGGCGGACACCAGCGCCTTGGCGACGTCGCCGATCACCTGGCTGGCCGAGAGCAGCACCAGGGTGGCGTTGCCCGCGGCGTAGCTCGGCCAGTCGACGGTCCCCTCGGCCACGTTGACGATGCGCACCTCCCGGGCCCGCGCGGTCGTCAGCGGGACGCCGGCGTAGGCGGGCACGGCACTGATCGCCGACACACCGGGAACAACCTCGAACGGGATGCCGGCCTTGGCACAGCCCGCTGCCTCCTCGGATCCCGTCGCGTAGAGGAACGGGTCACCGTCGAGGAGCCGTACGACGGAACCTCCGGCGCGCGCGGCCTTCACGACGAGCTTGGCCCGCATGGCATGGGTCATCGGCTGGCCGTCGTCACCGACGGACCCGTCGATCACCTCGACATCGGGGCGACAGAACCGGGCGACGAACGCCTCGTCCTGGGTCTCCGTCACGACGACGTCAGCCGTCGCGAGCAGTTCGACGGCTCGCAACGTCAGCAGTCCGGGGTCACCGGGCCCGGCGCCGACGAAAGCGACGGATCCCTTGGGCACAGCGGGCTTCTTCTTGATCGGGCGGGTCACGGAACGCGCTCCCACATCAGTTCGGCCGCACCGTCGTCGAGCAGCTCGGTCGCCAGGCGGCGTCCGATCTCAGCTGCATCGTCGAGCGGTCCGGTGGCGGAGAGCCGCACGCTCGCGGAGCCGTCAACGGAGATGACGGCGGCGCGGAGGTACAGCTCGGGAACATGCTCGCCTTCGGCTGCTTCCCCGTAGGCCCCGACAGGGGCCGAGCAGCCGGCTTCCAGGGTGGCGAGCAACGTGCGCTCGGCCGTCACCGCGAGCCGACTGGCGGCGTCGTCGATGGCGGCGAGCAGGGTGGCGATGTCGATGTCGCGCGACGTGTCGTTCGCGCGGCACTCCACCGCCAGCGCCCCCTGGCCGGGGGCGGGCAACATCTGGATCGGGTCGATGACCTCGGTGATGGCGTCGAGACGTCCGAGCCTCGCCAGGCCGGCTCGGGCCAGCACCACTGCGTCGAGCTCGCCGGTTGCGACCAGGCCCAGCCGGGTGTCCACGTTGCCGCGGACCGGGACGACGTCGAGGTCGAGTCCCAGGGCACGCAGCTGGGCCGTGCGGCGGGGGGACCCGGTGCCAATGCGCGAGCCCGCTGGGAGCTCGCCCAGCGTCAGGCCGTCCCGCGCGACGAGGGCGTCTCGCGGGTCCTCCCGAACGGGCACCGCCACGAGCCGGATGCCCTCGGGGTCGGCCGTCGGAAGGTCCTTGAGCGAGTGCACCGCGACGTCGATGGTGCCGGCCAGCAGAGCCTCGCGAAGCCCGTTGACGAAGACCCCGGTACCGCCGATCTGCGTCAAGGCCTGGCTGCTCGTGTCACCGAAGGTCGTGATGGGCACCAGCTCGGCGGGAGGTCCGGACAGAGCCGCGAGCGCCTCCGCCACGAGCCGGGCCTGCGTCATCGCGAGCGCGCTCTTGCGCGTCCCGATCCGCAGCGGGCCGATCATCGTGGGCCGTCCTCGACGTCGGCCCGGGTGATTGCCTCGATCGCTCGCACATCGAGACCGAAGAGACGACGCAGCGCCTCGGCGTACGACTGACCGCCGGGCTCCTCGGCCAGCTGCTTCACCCGGACGGTGGGCGCGTGCAGGACCTTGTCCACGACCCGGTGGACGGTCTGCTCGATCTCCGCCCGAGCGCGGTGGTCGAGCTCCGGCAGCCGGCCGGCCAACCTGGTCAGCTCGGAGTCCACGACGTCTTCGGCCATCCGGCGCAGCGCGACGACGGTCGGGGCCACCCGGGCGGCCCGCTGCCAGCCGAGGAACGCAGCGACCTCGTCGGCCACGATCGCGCGCGTCGCGTCGACGTCGGCCGAGTGCTCGTGATCGACCAGGACGGCGGCCAGCGTCTCGAGGTCGACCAGCGAGGCCCCCTCGACGTCGCGCACCCGGGGGTCCACGTCGCGCGGCAGGGCGAGGTCGAGCACGAGGAGGGGCCGGTGGTCACGCCGGCGCTGGGCCGCCTCGACGGTGCCCGCATCGAGGACCTGACCGACGGCGCCGGTGCAGGAGACGACGAGGTCGGCGTCGACGAGGAGCTCCGGCAGGTCGGTCAGCCCGGCACCGCTGGCTCCCATGTCCGCGGCCACCCGTTCGGCACGGGAGCGGGTGCGGTTGGCGATCGTCACGCGCGCGCCGCGCGCCCCGACGAGGCTTGCGGCGAGCGAGCTCATCGAGCCGGCTCCGACGACGAGGACCGAACGACCCTCGAGCGAGCCCAGCGACGCGGCGGCGACGTCCAGGCCGGCGGACACGAGGGACCTGCCCGCGCGGTCGATGCCGGTCTCGGTGCGGGCTCGCTTGCCGACGCGAAGGGCTTGCTGGGCGAGCTCGTTCAGCCCCCGTCCCGCCGTGCCGGCCTCCTGGGCGACGCGAAGTGACTGCCGGACCTGCCCGAGCACCTGGCTCTCGCCGACCACCATCGAATCGAGCCCGCAGGCCACCGAGAACAGGTGTGCCACCGCTCGGTCCTCGTAGTGCACGTAGAGGTGCGGAGTCAGGTCCTCGAGCGCGACGTCGGTGTGCCGCGCGAGCAGCTCGGAGGTCTCCGCCACCCCGGCGTGGAACTTGTCGGTGTCGACGTAGACCTCGACGCGGTTGCAGGTGGCGAGCACCAGCGCCTCACCCACGTTGTCACCGGCGACCAGGTCGGCAAGCAGCTTCGGCGCCACATCGGGCGAGACCAGGGTCCGCTCCAGCAGCTCGACCGGGGCACTCCGGTAGGACAGGCCGACGACGAGGATGCTCATGACGACACCGCCGCCCGGCCCGGAAGGGCCTCGACGAGCTCGCGGGTGACGTGCGCCGCGCCGACCTTGCGCTGCTCGTGGAAGGCCAGGATCTGCAACTCGATCGACAGGTCGACCTTGCGCACCTCCACCTCCTCGGGCACCGCGAGCACGGTAGGGGCGAAGTTGAGGATGCTGCTGACACCGGCCGAGACGAGTCGGTCGCAGACCTCTTGGGCCACCGTCGCGGGTGTCGCGATGACACCGATGGCGATCCCGTGCCGGGCCACCAGCTGCTCGAGCTCACCGATCGGCCGGACCTCTAGCCCGGCCACCTCGACGCCGACCAGGTCGGGGTCGGCGTCCACCAGCGCCCGGATCGCGAAGCCGCGGGACACGAATCCGCCGTAGTTGGCGAGCGCGTGGCCCAGGTGGCCCAGCCCGACGATGATGACCGGCCAGTCCTGCGACAAGCCGAGCTCCCGGGAGACCTGGTAGACGAGGTAGCCCACGTCGTACCCGACTCCGCGCGTGCCGTATGAGCCGAGGTAGGACAAGTCCTTGCGCAGCTTGGCCGAGTTGACCCCTGCCGCGGTCGCGAGCTCCTCCGAGGACACCGTCGAGACGCCCTCGTCCGCCAGCGCGCTGAGGGCGCGCAGGTAGACGGGCAGCCGTGCGACAGTCGCCTCAGGGACACCGCGGGTGCGGGCGGCTCTGGGTGACGCCGGGCGTGGTGCAGAAGTCACAGGTCTCCAGGGGTGACCGGGCGATCCAGACTAAGCGCTTGTGAACCCAGGCACAAAGTGAGCGGTTCGGAGCCTGCTCAGGACCCCAGCGCGCTGCGCAGCCGATCCGGCGAGACCCGCCAAAAGTCATGCTGGGAGCCATCCACCAAGGTCACCGGGATCTGCTCGCGGTAGCGCGCCAGCAGCTCCGGGTCGTCGAGGATGTTGATCTCCTCCCAGCCCACCCCCACCTCTGCGGCGACGGTGGCAATGACGGCCCGCGCCTCGTCGCACAGGTGACAGCCGGGCTTCCCGAGGAGCGTGATGCGGGCCGCGCTCACGCCTGCGCCGAGGCGTCGCCGACGATCTCGCCCGCGCGCAGGCGCCCCTTCGCGACCTTCCCGGTGGCCGAGTGGGGCAGCGCGGCGACCACCTCGACGATGGTCGGCCGCTTGAACCTGGCCAGCCGCGACTCGGTGAAGGCCGTCACCTCCTGGGGCCGGAGCGTGACGCCCGGGCGTGCGACGACGAACGCCTTCACGGCCTCTCCCGTGTAGGGATGCGGCAGGCCGATGACGGCCACCTCCGCCACGTCGGGATGGGCGGCGATCACATCCTCGATCTCGCGGGGGTAGACGTTGAAGCCGCTGACGAGCACCAGCTCCTTGCGACGGTCGACGAGGAACAGGTCGCCGTCCTCGTCGGCGTACGCGACGTCACCGGTCGCGTACC
>JAVEDB010000174.1 GCA_030841185.1 Actinomycetota bacterium | reverse complement strand
ATCATCGCGTCGGCGAACATGTTCGGTCAGAGCTACCTGATGACCAAGGGCGCGCCAGGTACGGAGACGAGGACGGCCATCTACTACATCACCGACGTCGGGCTGAAGAACTACCAAATGGGCGACGCGGCAGCGATGAGCTACATCCTCACCCTCGTCCTGATGGTCCTCAGCGTCGGTGTGTTCTGGCTCTTCCGCGAGAGGAGGGCGTGATGGCCACCGCTACGGCAACCGCCACAACCGCGGCCGCGCCGTCGCCAGCCGGCGAGAGGAGGCCCGGGCGACCCCCGATCCTGCGCTACGTCGTCCTGGTCGCGCTCGCGCTGGTGTTCATCAGCCCGCTCATCTTCATGCTGGTGACGTCGTTCAAGTCCCGCAACGAGGCGTCGGCGGTGCCACCGACGTGGATCCCGCACCACCCGACGATGCAGGCCTACAACAGCATCCTGCACGCGGACGGCACCCCGGTGTTCCGGTGGTTCCTCAACAGCCTGATCGCGGCAACCGCCAACGCGGCACTCGTGGTCTCCACGGCCGCCCTTGCCGCGTACCCGCTTGCCCGGATGAACTTCCGCGGGAAGCGGATCGTCTTCGCGTTGATCGTCGCGACCCTGTTCGTCCCGCCAGTGATCCTGATCATCCCGAACTACCTCATCGTCGGGGACCTCAAGTGGCTGGACACACTGGTCGCGGTCATCGTCCCGACAGCAGCGTCTGCGTTCGGCGTGTTCTTCCTCCGCCAGTTCTTCCTGTCACTTCCAGTCGAGCTCGAGGAGGCGGCAGTGCTCGACGGGGCGAACCGCTGGCAGATCTTCATGCGGGTGATCCTGCCGCTGTCCAAGCCTGCTCTGGTGACCCTGGCCGTCCTGTCGTTCCTCACCAACTGGAACGACTTCCTGTGGCCGGTCTACGTCCTCTTCAGTCCGGAGAACCAGACACTGCAGCCCGGACTGTCGACGCTGCAGTCGGCCAACAACGTGCGCTACGACCTGTTGATGGCCGGGGCTGTGATCGCCAGCCTTCCGGTCCTGGTCCTCTACTGCTTCGGGCAGCGCTTCATCATCGAGGGAGTCTCGAGGTCGGGCCTGAAGGGCTGAGGCAGGTCAGCCGTCCCGGCCGTCGCCACTCTTTCCCTGGTCGGCCAGGAAGCGCTCCAGCTCGGCACCGAGCTCGTCCGCGGTCGGGAAGGACGCCCGGCCCGCGAGCAGGTTGTCCTCGCTGCGCGCCCCGACGTACGCGTCGTACTGCTGCTCGAGGGCAGCGACCACAGCCGCGACGTCCTCCGACGCTGAGACCTGCTCGTCGATCTCGGCCCGGGTCCGCTCCGCGGCCACGGCGAGCTCGGCGGCGGGCAGCTGCAGTCCGGCTGCCTGGCTGACCTGTTCGAGCAGGACCTTCGCGGCGTCGGGGTACTCAGCGGCGGCGAGGTAGTGGGGGACGTGGACCGCGAAGCCCATCGCGTCGTGCCCGGCCCGGCCGAGACGGTACTCGAGCAGGTTGCCGACACTGCCCGGGACGTGGACGGTGCCGATCCACGGCTCGTGCCCGGAGATGAGCTCGGGCTTGGTGGCGTGCGCGGTGACCCCCGTCGGCCGGGTGTGCGGCAACCCCATGGGGATCCCGTGGATGCCGATGGACAGCCGCACACCGAGGCGCCGGACGAGGACCTCGACAGCGGCGAGGAACCGCTCCCACTGCACGTCGGGCTCGGCGCCCTCCAGCAGGAGGAACGGCGTGCCGGTGGCGTCGCGCACGAGGTGCAGCAGCAGCTCGGGCTCGTCGTAGCTCTCCCAGTGGTCCTCGACGAAGACCATGATCGGTCGCCGCGACCGGTAGTCCAGCAGCTGGTCGATGTCGAAGGTCGCGAGGACGCGGTGCTCGAAGGACTCCAGCAGGTGGTCACGGACGATCCGCCCGGCCGAGCCGGCGTCGATGAACCCGCGCAAGGCATGGACCATCACCGGCCGGTCGAGGTCCGGGACGTCGGGGTCGAGCCGGTAGAGCTCCTGGGGGTCGAGCACCTGGTCCTTCCTGTCGCGCCGCGGCGGGGGGCACCTCCCACGCTACGACGGGTGGCTGCGGCGGACACTCACTCAGGTCCCGTGGGACTCAGAAAATTCCGCAGCGTCGTACTCGCCGCCCCTGACGAGTACGACGCCGCGGAATGGCCCCCGCTGCCACGGGGCGGCGCCTCAGGGAGCTGAGGAGTCGGCCCCGAGGGTGACCGTGACGGTCTTGGTGGCGGATCCACGCTGGAAGACGAGGGTCACCTTGTCTCCCGGCCGGTGCGAGCGAACCGCCGCGATGAGCGCGTCGGCGCTGTCGACCTCTCGGTCCCCGACCCTGGTCACGACGTCGCCGGCCTGCAACCCGGCCTTCGCCGCGGCCCCACTGGGCGAGACGGCGGCCAGCGTTGCGCCGGTGGACGAAACCTGGGTGGTGTTGCTGTTGTCGGTGACGCTGACCCCCAGCTGCGCGTGGACCGCAGAGCCCGACTTGATCAGCTGGTTGGCGACGACGCGCGCCTCGTTGATGGGGATCGAGAACCCGAGACCGATCGACCCCGACTGGCTGCCGACGCTGCTGCCCAGCGACGCGATCGCGCTGTTGATCCCGACGACCTGCCCGGCGGAGTTGACGAGCGGTCCGCCGGAGTTGCCGGGGTTGATCGCGGCGTCGGTCTGGATCGCGTCGATCACCGTGGCCTGGTCGGCGGCACCGCCGGTCGCGCTGCCGGTGCGGACCGGCCGGTTGAGGGCGCTGACGATGCCGCTGGTGACGGTCCCCTGCAGCCCGAGCGGGGACCCGATGGCCACCACGGACTGGCCCGGCCGCAGCGCCGCCGAGTCGCCGAGCTTGGCGGGGGACAGTCCCGAGACGCCCGTGGCGCGGATCACCGCGAGGTCGGTGACCGGGTCACGCCCCACGATGGTCGCGCCGACTGACTTGCCCGAGTTCAGGGTGACGCTCAGCTGGCCGCCGGCCGCGGCGTCGGCCACGACGTGGTTGTTCGTGAGGATGAGCCCGTCGGAGCTGAGGACGATCCCGGAGCCCTCACCGCCGCCGTTCGCGGTGCGAACCTCGATGGAGACCACACTGGGCAGGACGGCCGCGGCGACCTGCTCCACCGAGCCCGCCGGTGCGTTGGACACCGGCTGCGACTGGTTGGAGGAGCTGGTCGAGGACAGCGAGCTCGTCACGGTGGGCGAGCCGTCCAGGCTGTTGGTGACCACCGCTCCCGCGCCTCCGCCGATCAGCCCCGCCGCGAGCGCGACAGCTATCAGCAGCGAGACGCCGCGGCGGGGCCGGCGCGCCTCTTCGGTCGGCGCGCTCGCGGGCGGCTGACCCGGCGGCAGCCATGGGTCGTGCTCCGGCGGTGGGGTGGGTCCGAACGGCCGGGTGTCGGCGGCAGGCTGGCCCCATGCCTGCGGCTCCGGCGACGGGTTGTACGGCGGGAGGGTGCTGGTCGTGTCGGTCATGCCATCGACAGTGCCCGGGCATTCTGTGAGTGCGCTGAGAGTCAGCCAAGAGCTGGCGAAGAAGCGGGGGGAAACCGCGCCGTGATGACGGTCCCGCCGTCGAGAGCCCGCCCCGCGTGGATGTCGCCACCGTGGCGTTCGACGGCCTGGCGCACGATTGCGAGCCCGAGTCCTGACCCCGGGAGGGTGCGTGCCTCCGCCGATCGGTAGAACCGGTCGAAGACATGGGGGAGGTCCTGTTCGGCGATGCCCGGACCCTCGTCCACCACCCGCAGCACCCCGTCGCGCAGGGACACGGTCACGGTGCCACCGGGCGGACTCCACTTCGCCGCGTTGTCCAGCAGGTTGGTCACCGCTCGCTCGAGCAGGTTGGGATCGCCGTCGACGAGCCATGGCGCCGCGTCGGTGTCGAAGTGCAGGCCAGGAGCCCGGCGGGTGACCCGCTCCACGGCGCGCCGCACCACGCTGGAGAGCTCGACGGCCTCAGGCCGTTCGTCGCGGTGCCCGGACTCGTCCTCACGAGCGAGCTCCACCAGGTCGCCGACCAGCGCGCTCAGCTCGGCGATCTGGGCCCGCACGTCGTCGAGCAGCTCGGCCCGGTCGATCGGATCCAGGGCCGGCCCGGTCTCGGTCTGCGCCAGCAGGTCGAGGTTCGTGCGCAGGCTGGTCAGGGGCGTGCGCAGCTCGTGGCCGGCGTCGGCGACCAGGGCACGCTGCCGGTCGCGGGAGGCCGCGAGGGCCGCAAGCATCGCGTTGAAGGCGGCGGTCAGCCGGCCGATCTCGTCCTCACCCTGGACCTCGATCGGGTCCAGGCGCTCGGTTGCGGCGACCCGCTCGGCGGCCAGGGTCAGGCGCTCGACGGGGCGCAGCCCGGTCCGCGCGATCACCAGCCCCAGGTACGCCGCGAGGGCCACCCCGGACAGCCCGACCAGCAGCAGGACGAGGCGAAGGCGGCGCAGGGTTTCGTCGATCTCCGTCGTGGGCTGGGCGAGGACGAGGGCGAACCGACGCGCGGCGGGGACCGCGACGACCCGGAAGCTGGTCGCACCGATGTTCGCCGTCCGCACCGAGTAGTCCCGGTCCCCGCGGGCCACCTCCAGCTCCGGCGTGCCCAGCGGGGGAGCGCTCTGCGGGCCCTCCGCGAACGCCTGGGTGTCCGCCCGCACGAGCGCGATCCGCAGGTCGCCGGCCCCGAGCGCCGCGGTGGGGACCTGCACGAGCCGGGCAGGGTCGCCCAGGGGGCTCGACACGGCGGCCCGCGCCCGGGCGAGCAGGGTCTGGTCCCGCTGGTGGTGCAGCTGGCGGCTGACTGTTGCATAGGCGGCGACCGACGTGAGCGCCACGGCCAGGCCGACCCCCAGCGCGGCAAGGACGCTGACGCGGGTGCGGAGGGCGAGGCCGGCAAAGGCGCGTCGCACTCGGCGTACGCCGGGCTGTTGCGCGCTCACGGCGGTGTCTCGCGCAAGGCGTAGCCCACACCCCGCACGGTGTGCAGCAGCCGGGGCTCCCCGTCGGCCTCGGTCTTGCGCCGCAGGTAGCCGACGTAGACCTCGAGGGAGTTCGCCGTGGTGGGGAAGTCGTAGCCCCACACCTCTTCGAGGATCCGCGCTCGGTCGAGGACCCGGCGCGGGTTGCGGAGGAACAGCTCGAGCAGGGAGTACTCGGTGCGGGTCAGCCGGATCGGCCGATCCCCGCGGAGCACCTCCCGGGTGGCGGGGTCGAGGCGGAGGTCGGCGAAGGTCATCGCGGACGCGTCCGCGTCGTTGTCGGCGCTCGGGCCGGTCCGGCGCAGGAGGGCCCGCAGCCGGGCGAGCAGCTCCTCGAGGGCGAACGGCTTGACGAGGTAGTCGTCGGCTCCCGCGTCTAGCCCGGCCACCCGGTCCGCCACGGAGTCGCGAGCGGTCAGCACGAGGATCGGGATGTCGTCGCCGTCGGCACGCAGCCGCCGGCAGGTCTCCAGGCCCCCGACCCGGGGCATCATCACGTCCAGCACCACGGCGTCCGGGCGCTGCGCCGCGACCCGCTGCAGCGCCTCGGCGCCGTCGCCGGCCAGGTCCACCTGATAGCCGTTGAACCCCAGCGAGCGGCGCAGCGACTCGCGCACCGCCCGGTCGTCGTCGACCACCAGGATGCGCATGCCTCCATCCTGCCGGGTGCGGCTGAGAAGCGGCTGAGCGCGCACCGAGGTGATGTGGGCCACTGCCTAAACCCAGACAAATGTTTACATCGGTTGAATTCGGCGCAACATCCCCCTCGTGAAAGCGCTTACAGACCCGGCCCCGGGAGACACCGACGGCGGCGCCACCATCTACCAGGTCGCCGAACGAGCCGACGTCTCCATCGCCACCGTCTCCCGGGTACTGCGGGGCACCGCCCCGGTCGCCGCCGCCACCCGGGCCCGGGTCGAGGCGGCGATGGCGGCACTGCGGTTCACGCCGAGCCGGCTGGGCGTGTCCCTGGCCGAGCGCCACCACGCGGCCAACGGCATCGTCTTCCCCGACCTGTCCGGCCCTTACTTCGCCGAGGTCGTCCTGGGCTACGAAGAGGTCGCCGCCGAGGTCGGTCGCAGCGTCCTGATCCTCTCCACGCACGGCCGTCAGGCCGCTCGGGAGATGGTCCTCGACCTGGCGGCCCGCGTCGACGGGATGGTCGTCCTGGCCCGGACCGTCGACGACGAGGTCATCGCCGAGGTCCTGGGCAAGAACATCCCGGTCGTGGTCGTCGCCCGCGACCGCGTCCGCGGCGCGGACTCCGTGAACGCCGAGAACGAGCACAGCGCCGAGGCCCTGGGCGCGCACCTGGCCGCCCACGGCCACCGGTCGTTCGCGTTCATGGGCGACCCCGAGATCTCGGCGGATGCCTACCACCGGTGGACCGGCCTCACCCGCGCGCTGCGCGCGCACGGCGTCAACGTGCCGCAGCGTCCGGTGGCCTGCCCGTTCGACGAGGACGGCGGGCGCGAGGCGGCGGCGGTCCTGCTCGGCACCGATCCACCGGACGCCCTCGTCTGCGCGAACGACGAGATAGCCCTCGGCGCCATCACGGCGGCCGAACAGATGGGGATACGGATTCCGGATGACCTCGCGGTCACCGGTTGGGACGACGTCATGGCAGCCCGCCACTCGCGCCCCGGACTCACCACCGTTCGACAGCCCATGCGCCAGCTCGGCGCCTGGGCCGCACGCCGTCTGCACGAGCGGTTGGGCGGAGACACCTCCGCCCCACGGCACGAGGTGCTGCCCACGCAGCTCGTCGTACGTGCCAGCTGCGGGCACCACAACAAGGAGGACCGATGAGATCGTTCACTCGTGCCGGAGCGGTGGCGGTCGTTGCCGCCCTCGCGCTGACCGGCTGCGGCCGTGGCAGCAGCGGGGACTCGACGGCGACGGGCACAACGGACGTCAAGGCCGGCAAGGCCACGGGCAACATCACGGTATGGGCCCTGGGGGCCGAGGGCGAGAAGATGGGTGCGATCGCCAAGGGCTTCGAGACCGCCAACCCGGGAACCAAGGTCACCGTCACCGTGATCCCCTTCGACGCGGCGCACGACAAGATCGCCACCGCGATCGCCGGTAGCCAGACCCCGGACGTGAGCCTCGTCGGAACGACGTGGGTCTCCGAGTTCGCCGGCTCCAAGGCGCTGGACGCCACGCCGACAAAGCTCATCGACAAGTCCAAGTTCTTCGCCGGCTCGTGGGACACGACCTCGGTCAACGGCACGTCCTACGGCGTCCCGTGGTACGTCGAGACGCGGCTCATCTACTACCGCAAGGACCTGGCCGCGAAGGCCGGCGTGACCGAGCCGAAGGACTGGCAGGGGCTCAAGGACTTCACCAAGGCCCTGCAGACCAAAGGCGGCGCCAAGTGGGGCATCTCTCTGCAGCCCGGCGGCCAGGGCTCATGGCAGACCTACATGCCGTTCGCATGGCAGCAAGGTGCCGAGCTGACCAGCGGCACGAAGTTCTCGTTCGCGTCGCAGCCCATGCAGAAGGCACTCGACTACTA
>JAVEDB010000135.1 GCA_030841185.1 Actinomycetota bacterium | reverse complement strand
ACGTAGAAGAACGCCGCCACCGCGCTCATCAGCACACCCACGATCACCAGCGGCGTCGCGCCACCCGCCACGGCTGCCGAGAAGACGGCGAACTTGCCGGTGAACCCGCTGGTCAGCGGGATCCCGGCGAAAGCGAGCAGGAAGAGGGCGAAGACGCCGGCGACCAGCGGCGAGCGCCGCCCGAGTCCGGCCCACTGCGAGAGGTGGGTCGCCTCACCGGCCGCGTCGCGTACGAGGGTTACGACGGCGAAGGCACCGATCGTGGTGAAGCCGTAGGCAAGCAGGTAGAAGAGGACGCTGGACACGCCCAGAATCTCCCCGCTGGACGAGACACGAGCGCCGGTCGCCACCAGGCCCGTGAGGACGAACCCGGCGTGCGCGATGGAGGAGTAGGCCAGCATCCGCTTGACGTCGGTCTGCGTCAGCGCGACCACGGAGCCGAGCACCATCGTGAGGATCGCGATCGCCCACATCATCGGATGCCAGTCCCAGGCGAGGCCGCCCAGGCCGACGTAGAACACCCGCAGCAGCGCACCGAACGCCGCGACCTTGGTGCAGGCGGCCATGAACCCGGTCACCGGCGTCGGTGCGCCCTGGTAGACGTCCGGCGTCCACGCATGGAACGGAACGGCCCCGATCTTGAACAGCAGGCCGACTGCAAGCAGGCCGGTGCCGATCAGCAGCAGCGCGTCCGACCCCGCGTTGGCACTGACGGCGTCCGCGATGCCGGACAGCCGCACGGTGCCTGCGTACCCGTACAGCAGCGCCACGCCGTACAGGAAGAACGCGGACGAGAACGAGCCGAGCAGGAAGTACTTGAGAGAGGCCTCCTGCGAGAGCAGCCGGCGCCGACGGGCCAGCCCACAGAGCAGGTAGAGCGGCAGCGACAGGACCTCGAGTGCGACGAACATCGTGAGCAGGTCGTTGGCCGACGGGAACATCAGCATGCCGCCGATAGCGAACATCAGCAGCGGGAAGACCTCGGTCTGGGTGACGCCCGTGAGGGTCAGCGTGCGCTCGTGGTCGGAGCCCGGCATCGACGACCCGGCCGAGGCGAACGGGCCGCCGGTGTCCAGGTCGCGTTCCGCCGCCGTCAGCACACCGGGGATCGCGAGCAGCAGGATCGTTCCCTGCAGGAACAGGGCCGGCCCGTCCACGGCGATCGCGCCCTCAGCCGCGATGGTGTTCTCCCCGGCGAGCGCGACGACGGCGACGAACGCGGCGATCAGGCCGCCGATCGCGAGCCCGACCTGGACCTCCTGGCGGTAGCGGCGGCCCATGAACGCCTCGACGAGCACGCCCGCGATCGCCACGCCGAACACGATGAGCATCGGGAGCAGCTTGGAGTACTCGATGGACGGGGTCTGGAACGTGGCGGCGGCCAGCTGCGCCGTGCTGCGGATCGCGCTCACTTGTTCGTCCCCTCGGCCGCGGGAACGACGGGCTTCGGATCGGTCACGCCGACCTGCTTGACCGTGCGCTGGACCGACGGGTTGATGATGTCGAGGACGGGCTTCGGGAAGAAGCCGAGCGCGATGATGACCGCGATCAACGGGGCCACCACCCACGTCTCACGCGCGCTCAGGTCACGCCAGCCCGCGGTCGACTCCGGTGGCTCGCCGGTCATCGTCCGCTGGTACATCAGCAGGATGTAGACCGAGGCCAGGATGATGCCCAGCGTGGCGAGCACCGCCGCCACCTGGTAGCGCTGGAACGTCCCGACGAGCACCAGGAACTCGCTGATGAAGCTGGAGAGCCCGGGCAGCGCGAGGCTGGAGAGCCCCGCCACGAGGAAGGTGCCGGCGAGCACCGGCGCGACGCGCTGGACGCCGCCGTAGTCTGCAATCCGCCGTGAGCCCCGCCGGCTGATCATGAAGCCGGCGATGAGGAACAGCGCCGCCGTCGAGAACCCGTGGTTGAACATGTACAGCGTCGACCCGGCCTGGCCGGTGGTGGTCATGGCGAAGATGCCGAGGGTGATGAACCCGAAGTGGGAGATCGACGTGTACGCGATGAGCCGCTTGATGTCGGTCTGGCCGATCGCGAGCAGTGCGCCGTACAGGATCCCGATAACTGCGAGCGTGATCACCACCGGCGCCGCCCACTTGGACGCGTCCGGGAACAGCGGCAGGCAGAGCCGGATCATGCCGAACGTCCCGACCTTGTCCATGACGCCGACGAGCAGCACCGCGCCACCGGGAGGCGCCTCGGCCGCGGCGTCGGGCAGCCACGTGTGCACCGGCCACAGCGGTGCCTTGATGGCGAACGCGACGAAGAAGCCGAGGAACAGCAGCCGCTCGGTGGTCTGCGTGATGTGCATCACCTGCAGGTTCTCGAAGAGGAACGCCTGAGCGCCCCCGTCCGAGACCACGAAGAGACCGATGACGGCGGCGAGCATGAGCAGCCCGCCGAACAGGCTGTAGAGCAGGAACTTCACCGCGGCGTACGAGCGTTGCGGGCCGCCGTAGGAGCCGATGATGAAGTACATCGGGATCAGCATCGCCTCGAAGAACACGTAGAACAGGAAGACGTCGGTCGCGACGAAGACGCCGATCATCATCGTCTCCAGCGCGAGGAGCAGCGCGAAGTAGATGCGGACGCCCCTGCGGCCCTCTCCGGCGTCGTGCCAGGAGGCGAGGATGCAGATGGGTGTCAGCACGGCCGCGAGCGCGACCAGCACGAGGGCGATGCCGTCGACTCCCACCGCGTAGCTGACCCCGAACTGCGGGATCCACTCGTGGGTCTCGGCGAACTGGAACTGCTTCGTGCTCGTCGCGTCGAAGCGCAGGGCGAGCACGACGACGACCGCGAGCGTCACCAGCGAGAAGCCGAGCGCCACCTGCTTGGCGAGCAGCGACCGATGGCGCGGCATCGCGGCGACGACGGCCGACCCGACGAGCGGGATCGCGCCGAGGGTCGTCAGCCAGGGAAAGTCGGTCACGTCAGGTCCTCACCAGCAGCATGGCGCCGATGACCAGGGCGGCACCGGCCAGCATCGACAGGGCGTAGGACCGGACGAAGCCGGTCTGCAGCCGCCGGAAGCGACCCGACGTGCCGCCGATCAGCGCGGCCAGGCCGTTGACAGCGCCGTCGACGCCCCGGTTGTCCAGGAACACGAGCGAGCGGGTGAGGTACTGCCCGGGCCGCATGAACAGCGACTCGTTGATGGCGTCCTGATAGAGGTCGCGCCGGGCCGCCCGGGTGGCAACGGAGCCCGCCGGTGCGACGACGGGCACCTCCCGCCGCAGGTACATGAGGCCGGCGAGCGCAGCACCGGCGGCGACGAGCAGCACGGTGAGCGTCGTGAGCAACCACACCGGCAGCACCGCCGCCTTCTCGGTGTGCCGGCCGACCACCGGCTCCAGCCAGGACTGGATCGCGCCGGTCGGTCCCAGCAGCAGCCCGAGGAACGCCGACCCGATCGCCAGCACGACCAAGGGGATCGTCATCAGCTTCGGCGACTCGTGCGGGTGCACGTCGTCATCCCAGCGTCGCCGGCCATGGAACGTCAGCACGAACAGGCGCGTCATGTAGAACGCCGTGATGCCCGCGCCGATGAGCGCAGCGAGCCCGAAGACCCACGGTCGCCAGCCGTCGCCGACGAACGCCGCCTCGATGATCTTGTCCTTGCTCCAGAACCCGGAAAGCCCCGGGAACCCGATGATCGCGAGCCAGCCCAGGCCGAAGGTGATCCAGGTGACCTTCATGACCGCCGACAGACCGCCGTAGCGCCGCATGTCCACGCCGTCGTTCATGCCGTGCATCACCGACCCGGCACCGAGGAACATCCCGGCCTTGAAGAAGCCGTGCGTGAGCAGGTGGAAGATCGCGAACGCGTAGCCCACTGGACCGAGGCCGGCCGCCAGCATCATGTAGCCGATCTGGCTCATCGTCGACGCCGCGAGCGCCTTCTTGATGTCGTCCTTCGCGGTGCCGACGATCGCACCGAAGAGCAGCGTGATCGCCCCCACGATGGCGACCGCCAGCTGGGCGTTGGGCGCACCCTCGAAGATGGGTGCCGACCGGATGACGAGGTAGACGCCCGCCGTGACCATGGTTGCGGCATGGATCAGCGCGGACACCGGCGTCGGGCCGGCCATGGCGTCGCCGAGCCAGGACTGCAGCGGGAACTGGGCGGACTT
>JAVEDB010000123.1 GCA_030841185.1 Actinomycetota bacterium | reverse complement strand
CGGCGTGCTGCTCGAGGGCGGCCTGCAGGGCGAACCGCAGCCGGTCCAGGCGGTGCCCCGCCTCCCGCAGCCGCGAGTCGGCCTCGTCCACCGCGGCCTGGACCTCGAGCAGGCTCGGCTCCGTCGCCGAGCCGCCTTCGGCCCGGTCGCCGCCCAGGACGTCGCCGGCCCGGGTGACCGCGAGCAGGTCACCGTGGCGCTCGACGAGTGCCCGGGCCTCGGCCAGCCCCTCGACGACCACGACCCGGGTGAGGAGCCGGCCGAGGACCAGCGCGAGGTCGTCGGGGGCGGTCAGCAGGTCGAGGGCGGGCCGCGCCCCGGCCGGCAGGTCCGCGGGCAGGGCGACGGCGGGGTCCGCACCCGACGTCGAGGCCACCAGCAGTCCCGCGCGGCCGGCGTCGTCGGACTTGAGCAGCCGGATGGCGTCGACCGCGGCCGAGACGTCCGTCACGGCGACCGCGTCGGCGGCCCGGCCCAGCGCTGCGGCGACGGCGGTCTCGTAGCCCGGCTGGACGCTGATGAGGGCGGCCACCGACCCGAGCACGCCGGTGAGACGGTCGCTCGCGGCGAGCAGGGTCCCGGCGCCGTCGCGCCGGGTGAGGCCGAGCTCGAGGGCCTCCTTGCGGGCGATCAGGGCGGCCCGTTCGCGCTCGGCGTCGCGCTCCTCGGTCCGGAGGCTGGTGACTCTCTCGTCGGCCGCGGCCAGCGCGGCGGAGGCTTGGACGTGCTCCGAGTCGAGGTGGTGCTCGCCGGCATCCAGGCCGGCCACCTGCGTCTCCAGGGCGATGAACTCGGCCTGGGCGCGGGCGGCCCGGGCGGCCGCCTCCTCGTGGGCGGGTGCCAGCCGGCCGAGCTCAGCCTCGGCCGCCTCGACCTTGCTGCGCCGAGCGGCGACCTGTCCGGCCAGCCGGGCCAGCCCCTCACGACGGTCCGCGGCAGCGCGGGCGGCGGCCGAGATCCGCTTCTCCTCGGCGAGCAGCGCCTGCTCCGCCTCCTGCCGGGCGGCGACCGTTGCGGCGAGCTGCTGGCGGTCCCGCTCGACGGCGGCCGCGATCTCGCGCTCCTCGCCGCGCACCCGCCCGGCCTCGCGCTCGAGCTCCGCGGGGTCGCGCAGCGACTGCTGCTCGTCGGGCTCCTCGGCGAGGTGGCGCACGCGCTCGGCGGCCAGCCCGCGGGTGCCGCTGAACCGCTCCCGCAACGACGACAGGCGGTACCACGTCTCCTGGGTGCGGGCCAGGGTCGGCGCCTCCGCGCTGGTCGTCTCCTCCAGATCGGTTTCGCGGGTCTGGACATCGGCGAGGTCTCGCTCGACCTCGGCCCGCCGCTCGCGCAGCGCTGTCTCGTCGGCGACCTCGGCCTCGAGGGTCGACGTCATCTGCACGAGGTCGTCGGCGAGCAGCCGGAGGCGGGCATCGCGCTGGTCGGCCTGGATCACGACCGCACGGCGGGCGATCTCGGCCTGCCGGCCGAGGGGCTTCAGCTGCCGGCGCAGCTCGGCGTTGAGGTCCTGCACCCGGGTGAGGTTGGCCTGCATGGCCTCCAGCTTGCGGAGCGCCTTCTCCTTGCGCTTGCGGTGCTTGAGGACACCCGCCGCCTCCTCGATGAAGGCGCGGCGTTCCTCCGGACCGGCGGAGAGGACGGAGTCGAGCTGGCCCTGGCCGACGATGACGTGCATCTCGCGGCCGATGCCGGAGTCGGAGAGCAGCTCTTGCACGTCGAGCAGGCGGCAGTGCTGACCGTTGATTGCGTACTCCGACCCACCGCTGCGGAACATGATCCGCGAGATGGTGACCTCGGTGTAGTCGATGGGCAGCGCACCGTCGGTGTTGTCGATCGTCAGCGTGACCTCGGCCCGCCCGAGCGGCGGGCGCCCCGACGTACCCGCGAAGATGACGTCCTCCATCTTGCCGCCGCGCAGCGACTTGGCGCCCTGCTCGCCGAGCACCCAGGCGATGGCGTCGACCACGTTGGACTTACCGGACCCGTTCGGGCCCACCACGGCGGTGATGCCGGGTTCGAACCGGAAGGTCGTCGACGACGCGAAGGACTTGAAGCCCTTGAGGGTCAGGCTCTTCAGGTGCACGCGCTGATCTCCTGGCCCGGGCTCGTGTCGAGGGGTGCGGGCGTACGTCGTGGCGTCGGGGAAGGCCGGGGCAAACCCTACCTTCCGGATCCCCCGGTGCCCCGCAGATCCGCGCCGCCGGGCCGGTCGGAGTGCCGCACCCGCGCGGGCCCGGGCGTGGAAACGGGACGCCGGGTGCCGGCGTCCCGTGGGTGGATCTGGTGCGCAGCCTCAGGCCAGGGCAGGCTCCTTGGCCGCGTCGAGGGAGATCAGCTCCGGGTGGGTGACCGCGGTGGCCAGCACGTCGTTCTCGGCGCGCAGCCTGAGCACCTCGGTCTCGAGCTCACGGACCCGCTGCTGGAGCCGCCGGACCTCGGAGACCACGCGGGCGTCATATGCGCCGACGTGCCCGAGAAGAGCCTTCGCCATGGGCAGTCCTCCGTGCTCTTCGACCCTCGTGCGGGTCGAGATCGTGGTTCTGGCGCCGCTGGAACGCGGGTTGACCGCGGGCGGGCTGGGGGTTTCCAGGGTCGCACCAGACCAGGGAGGGGTCAATAGGTCACAGGGGTGTCACGGCCCAGATTGCGCCGATCAGGTGACGCCCGCTCCGCACCCGCCGCGCGCGCACCCGCGACACGCCGGTCACAGCGGGCAGACGAGGTTGAGCTGCGCCTTGTCGGAGGGGGTCACCGTCATCGTCAACGCCTGCTCCGGCCCGCCCGGGGCGGCGATCCAGACGAGGAAGGCGTAGGGCTGCTTGGTCTCCCCGCGCGCGTGCCCGTCACAGCGGGAGACCGACACCACCACGGGGATCGCGGCGGTCGGGTGGCCGGCGTCGAGCCGGGCGAACGGGGGTGCGCCCGAGGCGTCCGGCGCCAGGGAGTAGATGACCGTTCCGGCCAGCTGGGTCACGTTCCGGCGCAGCTTCGGCTGCAAGAGCCGGGCCTGCAGGGTTCCGTGCAGCCGGACCCCGTCGACAGTCGCCTCGCGGCGCCACTGCGTGCCGAAGGACAGCCGCACTTCGGATGCCAGCCGGCGGGCCAGGCATTCGCGCGCGTGGATGAGGCCCAGCGTCCCGTCCGGGTCCGTCGGTTGCAGCGTGAGGCTCTCCACCGGTCCGCCACCAGTGCGCACCCACAGGCGCACCGCCGGCCGGCCGACCGGCGCCGCGTCGCATCGCGGTGTCCCGTACGGCGTGGGCAGGTCCACCTGCAGGCCGGGCGTGATCGGCGCGTCGGTGCTCACTACCGGGACAGGTCCGAAGCCGGGCGCCACGAGCTGCATCCGATCGACGTGGATGTCCTGCGTGCGGGTGTTCGTCACGGTCACCTGCACCCGGCTGAGCACCGCGTCGCGCCGCAGCTGGAAGACCTCCGCCCGCAGCGCCGGCATCGTGGCCGTCGTGGCCGTCGTGGCCTGCGGCGCGGTGCCGTCGGCGTGCAGCCGGACCCACGCGAGCAGCGCCACCGCGATCACCGCGACCCCGGCGATCACGGCGAGCGGGAACCGGCCCGCGGGTCTCCGCATGCGCCGAGCCTATGACCGGGCCACGGCGATGGACGGCGTCAGCCGCAGACGCACACCAGGCGCGCGTCAGGGCGTTGGCGCTGCAGCATCCGCACCACCTCGGCACGACCGGACCGGTCGGGGTCCCACGTCATCAGCGTCCGGCCGGCCGGCCGGGTGCTGACGAAGAACACCGCTCCGCCGTCGTCCTCGACCAGCCCGGCAGCGACCACCACACCCGTGGAGCCGGGCAGCAGCAGTGCGGTGTCGCCACCGGGCACGATCCGTGCCAGCGCCGAGGTGCCGGGCGCCCCGTCGCGCCGGACGAGCGCGAGCGCGGCGCGCGAGCGGCCCGGCGGTGCACCCGGTACGAACGACCATCCCGCCGGCGCCCGGACCGGGTGCAGCTGGGAGCCGCCCCGGCGGAAGCTGAGGACCGACAGGCAGCGGCCGTCCGGGCAGGACGGATCTCGCACCAGGGCGCGGTCGTGGAAGACGCCGACCAGCGCGCCGCGACCGGCGAGGGACTGCACCGGGTCGGCGCGGCCGGACCGCACCTCGCCGGCCGCCCACGCGAGCGCCAGCTCGTTCCCGTCGGATGCGCTGCGGCGCAGGAGCAGCGCGTCCGCGTCGAACAGCGACAGGACGCCGACCGGCGCCCAGTCGGCGATGCCGGTGTCCCCGGGGAACGGTGCCCGGTCGACCACCTGGGCGATCGTCGGGTCCAGCGCGACCACCTGACCCCCGCTGCCGGCGGTCGGCTGGAGGAACAGCAGGCCGGTGCGGGAGACGTCGACCAGCCTTGCCGCCGGGCCGATCGTGACGGCCCGGTCGCCCGAGACGTGCACCAGCTGCCCGCCGACCACACCGAACGCCGACGACGCGCCGCCCGCGCCGGCAACGACGAACCAGCCGGGCTCGGCCAGCCGGCCCGGCGGCAGCGCGGCACCGCGCGAGACCGTGCTCCCGCGGTAGCGCACCAGGCGCCCGGCCTCGACGAACAGGACCGGCCGGTTGCTCTGCGCCGACGAGCTCGGCCCCGGCGGTTGTGGCGACCTGTCGGAACCGGAGAGCAGCCCGGTGCGGCTGACCAGCGCGGCAGCGACGATCACCAGCCCCGCGACGGCAGCCCGGACCCACCGGGCGCGCTGGCCGGGACCCTGGCCGACGGGTGCGCGACCCTGCTCGACGACGTCGCTCACGCCAGCGAGTATCGCGGGCTACCAGTGCGCCCGTCGCGGGGTCGGCTGGCAGCGCGGGCACCGGAACGAGGACCGGTTCATGAAGGGCTCCCGGCGCAGCGGCGTGCCGCAGCGCAGGCACGGTTCGCCCTCCCGTCCGTAGACGGCAAGCGCTCGGGAGAAGTAGCCGCTCTCCCCGTTGACGTCGACGTACAGGGAGTCGAACGACGTACCGCCCTCGTCCAGCGCCTCGGACATCACCCCTCGCGCCGCCGCGAGCACCGACCGGACCTGACCGGGGGTCATCGACTCGGTGGCCCGGGCGTAGTGCAGTTTCGCCCGCCAGAGCGCCTCGTCGGCGTAGATGTTGCCGACCCCGCTGATGAGGCTCTGGTCGAGCAGCGCGCGCTTCAGCCCGGTGTGCCGGTGCCGCACCGCGGCGGTGAATGCCGCGTCGTCAAACTGCGGGTCCAGCGGGTCGCGGGCGATGTGCGCGATCACCGGTGGCAGCTCGGCCCCGCCCTCCGAGAGCACCAGGCCACCGAACGTCCGCTGGTCGACGAAGCGCAGCTCGGCGCCGCCGTCGGTGAAGACGAAACGGACCCGCAGGTGCACCTCGTCCGCCGTCTCGGGTGGCACGACCAGCAGCTGCCCGCTCATCCCGAGATGGGCGAGCACGGCGTCGCCGTCGTCCAGCGGCAGCCACAGGTACTTGCCCCGCCGCCGGGTCGCGACCACGGTCCGCCCGGCCAGTCGGGCCGCGAAGTCCGCGCCGCCCGCGAGGTGCCGCCGGACCGCGCGGGGATGACTGACCTCGACCGCCGAGATGGTTCGGCCGACCACGCCGCGGTCCAGCCCGCGCCGGACGACCTCGACCTCGGGCAGCTCGGGCACGTCAGTCCGCGAGGTCGGTGCTGCCCTCGGAGCCCTCGTCCAGGAGGCGGGTCCTGATGCTGCGCCACGCCGAGGCCGCTGCTTCCTGCTCGGCCTCCTTCTTGCTGCGCCCGCTGCCCTCGCCCTGGGCCTCCCCGCCCACCTGCACGACGGCCCGGAACAGCTTCTCGTGGTCGGGTCCGGTCTCGGTGACGACGTACTCCGGTACGCCGAGGGAGGCCGTCGCCGTGAGCTCTTGCAGGCTGGTCTTCCAGTCCAGGCCGGCGCCCAACGTCGCGGCCTCCTGGATCAGCGGGTCGAAGAGCCGGTGGACCAGCTCGGCGGCCCGCTCGAGCCCACCGTCGAGGTAGACCGCTCCGAGCAGGGCCTCCAGGGTGTCGGCGAGGATCGAGGCCTTGTCCCGGCCGCCGGTCGACTCCTCGCCGCGGCCGAGCCGCACGAAGCGGCCCAGGTCGAGCCCCCGGCCCACGTCGGCCAGCGCCCGCATGTTGACCACCGCGGCCCGCAGCTTCGCCAGCTGACCCTCCGGCAGCTCGGGATGGGAGCGGTACAGCGCATCGGTGACGACGAGCCCGAGGACCGAGTCACCGAGGAACTCCAGGCGCTCGTTGGTCGGCAGGTTGCCGTTCTCATAGGCGAACGAGCGGTGCGTGAGAGCGCGTTCGAGCAGCCGCGGCTCGATGGCGACACCCAGCCGGGCGCCCAGCTCGCGCCCGTCGCTCGTGGCGGGGCGGGTCGCGGGTGCAGCCGGCGTACCCGTGGTCGGGGCAGCCGACGACCGGTCTCCTGCAGGCCCGGAGCTCACCAGCTCAGACGTCGAGGACTGCGCGGTCGTTGTAGGTGCCGCAGTTCGGGCACGCCTGGTGCGGGAGCTTGGGCTCCCGGCACCGGCCGCACGCGACCAGGGGGGCGGCGGCGGTCTT